>JAQXIG010000023.1 GCA_029007685.1 bacterium
TATGTAAAAATAGAATGGATAGAGATTTAAATGCCAGTATCAATATCATGTATGAAGGATTAAAAATATATATGAAAAACTTAGTATAGAATATTACCAAAAATAACAAATTTAAATTATTAATAATTAAGTACGGTAGCAGCTATCGGAATTTAAGTCTGTGAAAAATGTTGTAACAACTTTGAAGAACAGAAAAGTTCACCACGGAGTAGAAAAACTATTCTTAATATAATATTAACAAATAATAGAAAAAAAATTAAATTTGTGGGAAAAGCTTGTTGACTTTTTACAACAAAGGTGTTAGTATTATATATTGGTAACACGTCTCTGAACGGGAACGTTATAAATATTAGGCATAGGGGTGAAATTAATGGCTTATAAGTTAAAGCAAAGTGGAGATTATAGAAAAAGAAGAAATTTTTCTATGATCAAAAATTCATTAGAACTTGATAATTTATTACAGATTCAAACTGAATCATATCAATGGTTCATAACAGAAGGAATAAAAGAGGTATTTGAAGATTTATTCCCTATCGAAAGCTTTTCTGGTAGTTTATCATTAGAATTCGGTGAGTATGCATTTGACACACCACGATACTCTATCAAAGAATGCAAAGATAGACAAATCACTTATGCAGCACCGTTAAAAGTGCAAACTAGATTATTTAATAATGAAACAGGAGAAGTCAAAGAGCAAGAAATATTTTTAGGAGATATGCCTATTATGACTGATAGTGGTACTTTTGTCATAAATGGGGCGGAGCGTGTTATTGTATCCCAATTGGTACGTAGTCCAAGTGTATATTTTAATCGTGAGATTGATAAAAATGGTAGACAATTAATTACAGCTCAAATTATACCTAGTCATGGTACGTGGTTGGAATTTGAAACAGATGCCAGAGATGTTTTATATGTTCGAATTGACCGTACTAGAAAAGTAACCCTTACTACTCTTTTGCGTGCGTTTGGTCTTTCTAGCGATGATGATATTCGTAAAGTATTTGGAAAAAATGATTATATTGAAAATACTATTTTAAAAGATTCTACTAAGAATACGGATGAAGCATTAATTGAAATCTATGAAAAATTAAGACCAGGAGAGCCTGCTACATTAGATTCATCTAAGAACCAAATTATTACTAGATTTTTTGATGAATTCCGTTATAGTTTGGCGCGTGTAGGGCGTTATAAATTTAATCGTAAATTAAATGTATTGGATCGCTTACTTAATCAGACATTGGCAGAAGATATTATTGTTGATGGAGAAGTCGTAGTAGCTAAAGATACGGTAGTTACAAAAGATATTTTAGAAACACTTCGTCCTATTTTTCAAAATGGTTATGGTGTAAAAGAAGCTAAGATCAACGAGGAATTGGATTTTTATAATCGTGTTCAAGAAGTTAAAATTTATAACCCTAACAAGAAGACAGAAAAAATTACTATTATTGGGAATGATTATGAACTTGAAGTTAAACGTCTTACGATTTCTGATGTTTATGCTTCTGTATCTTATTATTTATGTTTATTAGCTGGAATTGGTAATTTTGATGAGATTGACCACTTGGGTAATCGTCGTATTCGCCAGGTAGGAGAATTGTTACAAAACCAATTTAGAATTGGTGTTTCTCGTATGGAGAGAGTGATACGTGAGAGAATGACTACGCAAGAGATGGAGGAAGTGACTCCTAAGACCCTTATCAATATTAGACCAGTTACTGCTGCAATGAAAGAATTTTTTGGATCCAGTCAGTTATCACAATTTATGGATCAAATTAATCCAATTTCAGAGTTAACGAATAAACGTCGTTTATCTGCTCTTGGTCCAGGTGGATTGTCAAGAGATAGAGCCGGTATGGAGGTGCGTGATGTTAACCCTTCTCACTATGGTAGAATCTGTCCGATTGAGTCTCCTGAAGGACAAAACATTGGGCTTATCACCTCTTTAGCAAGCTATGCTAAAATTGATGATTATGGATTTATTATGACACCATATCGTAAAGTAGAAAATTGTCATATTACAGACCAGGTTGATTATTTAACAGCTGATGAGGAAAATGATGTTATCATTTCGCAGGCGACAGTTGCTACTGATGATGATAATAATATGATTGATGAACAAGTTGAAGCTCGCTTCAGAGGAGAAAATATTTTAGTAAAACCTGATCAAGTAGATTATATAGATGTCTCTCCTCAACAGGTGGTAGCTGTTACTACTAGTTGTATTCCATTCCTAGAACATGACGATGCTACTCGTGCATTGATGGGAGCGAACATGCAGCGTCAGTCAGTACCACTTTTAAAAGCAGAAGCTCCATTTGTTGGAACAGGAGTTGAATATATTGCGGCTCGTGATTCTGGAGCAGCTATCTTAGCAAAAGCGGATGGTATTGTTGAATATGTTGATGCTAAACGTATTGTTATTAAAAATAAAACAGGACAAGATACTTATTATTTAGCTAATTTTGAAGAATCTAACCAAGATTCTTGTTACCACCATAGACCAATTGTTAAAGTTGGAGACAAAGTAGAACGTGGACATGTTATTGCAGATGGGCCAAGCATGGATCAGGGAGAGCTTGCTCTAGGTAAAAATGTAGTAGTAGCATTTATGACATTCAATGGCTATAACTATGAGGATGCTGTTATTTTGAACGAAAAATTAGTTAAAGATGATGTATATACTTCTATTCATATTGAAGATTATCAAATGCAATGTCGTGAAACCAAATTAGGACCAGAGGAAATTACTCGTGATATTCCTAATGTGGGGGATGATGCTCGTAAAAATCTAGATGAAAATGGTATTGTTATTGTTGGTACAGAAGTAAAAGAAGGTGATATTCTTGTTGGGAAGGTTACTCCAAAAGGAATGGCTGAACTTACTTCAGAAGAAAAATTATTACATGCTATATTTGGTGAAAAAACTCGTGAGGTTAGAGATACTTCGCTTCGTGTTCCTCATGGTGGAGAAGGTATTGTTCATGATGTTAAGATTTACTCACGTAAAGATAATGATGAATTACCTGCTGGTGTAAGCAAAGTTATTCGTGTATACATTGCTCAAAAACGTAAGATTCAAATTGGAGATAAAATGGCTGGACGTCATGGAAATAAGGGTGTAATTTCTCTTATTCTTCCTGAAGAAGATATGCCTTACTTGCCAGACGGAACTCCGGTTGATATTATGTTAAATCCACAGGGTGTACCTTCGCGTATGAATCTTGGACAAATTTTAGAATTGCATTTAGGTATGGCTGCTAAAAAATTAAATATCCATATGGCTACTCCAGTATTTGATGGAGCAAAACCTGCTGATATTGATGCAACGATGAAGGAAGCTGGTATGGAAGAAGATGGTAAAACGATTTTATATGATGGTCGTACTGGTGATCCTTTTGACAATCGTATTTCTGTTGGTGTTATGTACATGATTAAATTACATCATATGGTGGATGATAAGCTGCATGCTCGTAGTACTGGTCCTTATTCGATGGTTACCCAACAACCATTGGGTGGTAAAGCGCAATTTGGTGGACAAAGATTCGGAGAAATGGAAGTTTGGGCATTAGAAGCCTATGGTGCAGCACATACTTTACAAGAAATTATGACCTATAAGTCAGATGACATTATTGGTAGAGTTAAAGTTTATGAGTCTATTGTTAAAGGTGAAGAAATTTGTCAATCTGGTATACCAGAAAGCTTTAGGGTTTTAATGAAAGAATTCCAAGCTTTAGGATTAGATATTTCTATTATTGATGATGAAGGTAGAACTTTAGATTTACATGAGATTGAGGAAGAAGAAACTAGAGATGAATTGGGATCTGATCACGATAAAATGATTGTTCCGATTGAAGTGTCTAATGATTTAGATGAAGATATGAATGATGATTATCAGGATGATTCAGAAGATGAATTTGATGATGGTGATATAGAATTTGATGAATCAGATTTTGAAACTATGATGGAAGGAGATGAATAATATGATCGCAGTAGATAAATTTGAAGCCTTAAAGATTGGTATTGCGTCTCCTGAGAAAATTCGTGAATGGAGTTATGGAGAGGTAAAAAAACCAGAAACTATTAATTACAGAACACTTCGTCCAGAACGTGATGGATTATTTTGTGAAAAAATTTTTGGTCCCACTAAGGATTTTGAATGTGCTTGTGGAAAGTATAAAAGAGTTCGTTATAAAAACATTGTTTGTGATCGCTGTGGTGTAGAAGTAACTCGTTCTAAAGTACGTCGTGAACGTATGGGTCATATTGAGCTTGCTTCTCCTGTTTCTCATATTTGGTTCTTTAAAGGAGTACCATCTCGTATGGGTCTTGTTCTAGATATGAGTCCTAGAGATTTAGAAGAAGTATTATATTTTGTAAGTTATGTTGTTATTGATAAAGGAAGTACTCCTTTAGAAAATAAACAAACTTTATCCGAAAAAGAATATCGTGCTTATTATGAAAAATACGGGAATACTTTTAAAGTTGGTATGGGGGCTGAAGCGATCAAGGAGCTACTTAAAAGTGTTAATCTTGAAGAAGAAATTAAGCAAATATCAAAAGAGTTAGAGGATGCTCAAGGACAAAAGAGAACACGTTTGGTAAAACGGATTGATGTTTTAAATGCATTTTATCAATCTGGTAATCGCCCAGAGTGGATGATCATGGATTGTATTCCAGTGATTCCTCCCGAACTAAGACCAATGATTCAATTGGATGGTGGTCGTTTTGCGACGAGTGATTTAAATGATTTATATCGTCGTGTTATTAATCGTAATAATCGCTTGAAGAAGCTTATTGATTTAGGGGCTCCAGGAATTATTATTCAAAATGAAAAACGTATGCTTCAAGAAGCAGTCGATGCTTTATTTGATAATGGTAGACGTGGTAGAAGTGTTACAGGAGCTGGAAATAGACCTTTGAAATCTTTATCTAGTATTTTAAAGGGAAAACAAGGACGTTTTCGTCAGAACTTACTTGGTAAACGTGTTGATTACTCGGGGCGTAGTGTTATCGTTGTAGGGCCAAGTTTAAAGATGTATCAATGTGGTATCCCTAAAGAAATGGCTATTGAATTATTTAAACCACATGTTATTCATGGTATTGTTGAAAAAGATTTAGCTCATAATATCAAAGCGGCCAAACGTTTAATTGAAAATCAAGATCCTGTGGTTTGGGATGTTGTTGAAGAAGTTATCAAAGAGCATCCCGTATTATTAAATCGTGCTCCAACTCTTCATAGGCTTGGTATTCAAGCCTTTGAACCTATTTTAATTGGTGGTAAGGCGATTCGTTTGCATCCGTTAGTTTGTCCAGCGTTTAATGCTGATTTTGATGGAGATCAGATGGCAGTGCATGTACCTTTATCAGAAGAGGCAAAGGCGGAAGCGAGACTGCTTATGCTAGGTGCCAACAATATCTTACATCCAAAAAGTGGTGATCCGATTGTAACTCCATCTCAGGATATGGTTTTGGGTAATTATTATATTACGATGGAAAAAGCCGGTCTTGAAGGAGAAGGACGTATTTTCAAAAATACAAACGAAGCTTTAATGGCTTATGAAAGAAGAGAAATTACACTTCATACTAGAATTGCAGTACCTGTTGATTCTTTCAAATATAAATTATTTACAGAGGAGCAACATGGTAAATATTTGGTTACTACAGTAGGAAAGATCAAATTTAATGAAATTTTACCTGATTCTTTTCCATATATTAATGAACCAAGTGATGAAAATATTCAACAAATTACTCCTAATAAATTCTTTATTGAAAAAGGTTGTAATGTGACAGAAATTATTCAAAATATGCCTATTGTGAAACCATTTGCCAAAGGTGTATTGGAGAAAGTGATTGCTCAGATTTTCAAACGTTATAAAACTACTGAAACTTCAGTTATGCTTGATAAATTAAAAGATTTAGGATTTAAGTTTTCGACGATTGCCGGTATTACCGTTTCAGCATATGATGTTATTAGTAGTGAAAAAAAACCTGAGATTGTGGCAGAAGCTAAAAAAGTAGTGGACAAAATTAATAAGCAATATAAGCGTGGTTTGATTACAGATAGTGAGCGCTATGAAAAAGTTATTGAAACTTGGGAAAATGCTAAGTCCCAAGTAACGGCTGAACTTCAAGAAAAAGCAGATGCTGATTTAGATAATCCGATTTTCATGATGATGCATTCTAAAGCACGTGGGAACATCTCTAATTTTACTCAGGTTGCAGGTATGCGTGGATTGATGGCAAAACCAAATGGAGAATCAGTTGAGATTCCTGTACTTTCTTCTTTTAAGGAAGGACTTACGGTGTCTGAATTCTTCTTAAGTACGCATGGTGCTCGTAAAGGTAGTGCAGATACAGCCTTAAAGACAGCGGATTCTGGATACTTAACTCGTCGTTTAGTTGATGTAAGTCAAGAGGTTATTGTAAAAGAGGCCGATTGTGCTACTGATCATGGTGTTGTTGTTAAGGCATTTATTAATGATAAATCTGGATCTATTATCGAAAGCTTATATGATCGTATTGTGGGAAGATTTACTAATAAGAAAGTAATTCATCCAGAAACAAAAGAAGTTATTTGTGATCGATTGACTTTCATTACAGAACAAATTGCAGATAAAATTATAAAAGCTGGTATTGAAGAAGTCGAAATACGTACGATTTTAACTTGTGCTACTCATAATGGTGTATGTCAAAAATGTTATGGTCGTAACTTAGCTACTGGAAATTTGGTAGAAGTGGGAGAAGCTATTGGTGTTATGGCTGCACAATCTATCGGTGAGCCTGGTACACAGCTAACCATGAGAACGTTCCATACTGGTGGTGTTGCTGGTGGAGAGGATATTACACAAGGTCTTCCTCGTGTTCAAGAGTTATTTGAAGCACGTAATCCAAAAGGAAAAGCTACGATTGCGGAAATTGATGGTATTGTTACTAAAATTGATGAAGACCATGGTAAATACCGTATTTTTATTAAAAATGATGTGGAAGTTAAGGAACATGTTTCTAATTATGGTGCTAAACTTCGTGTTGATAAAGGTAGTGTAGTTGTCGCTGGTGAGAAATTAACGGAAGGTGCTATTAGTCCAAAAGAATTGTTAGATGTTACAGATCCTCTTACTACACAAGAGTATATCTTGAAAGAGGTGCAACATACTTATCGTAGTCAAGGTGTAGATATTTCTGATAAACACGTTGAGGTTATTGCGAGTCGTATGATTAATAAGATGAGAATTCTTGAAGAGGGAGATACTAATTTATTACCGGGAACACTTGTTAGTATTTATGAATTTACAGATACTAATAAAAATGCTATTCTTAACGGTAAAAAACCTGCTAGTGGGCGTCCAGTCTTGTTAGGAATTACAAAAGCTTCGCTTGAGACTGATTCATTCTTATCTGCTGCTTCATTCCAGGAAACTACTCGTATTTTGACAGATGCAGCAATTCGTGGAAAAGTTGACCATTTAACAGGTATGAAAGAAAATGTTATTATTGGAAAATTAATTCCAGCAGGAACGGGAGCTAAAAAATATAAAGAAGTTGATTTTGATTTAGAAAGTCAATTCATTGATGAAGAACCGTTAGAGACGTTAGAAGAAGAGTTTATGTAGACTCTTCTTTTTGGTGTGCCAGGCATGGCATATAGCTAAGTGGTGAAAGTCCACTATACACGTAAGTATCTGCGAAGTATTAGGGAAACACAACGCATTAACAGTGATGTTAGGGCTAAAGGAAGTGTGAAACAAAATCGTGGCTCAACGAATAGAAAATTGATACTAAGGCTGTGTAAACGAATGAGGTTACCAAACAAACTAAAGTCCAAAAGATACACGTAACTTTATACAGTAAATCAAGTGAGTAAACGTGGAAAGTTATATGTCTTACCCTGGGAGGTCTCATGGACGAATAAGTACTAGCGATTTAATACATCAATA
>JAQXIG010000024.1 GCA_029007685.1 bacterium
TTTATTAGTTGTTTTAATGAGTGATCAATTGATTGATCATCAAACGAATTTGTTATCTCGTGAAGATGGAATTGTTTTATTGCTATTTTTCTCAGTATTTGTATATTATTTGATTTCGATAACTAGAAGAAAGACCGATGAAGTAGAAGAAGGGGAAGCAATTTATCCACTTTTGAAATCAATTTTTTATACAGTTGGAGGCATTATTGCGATTATCATGGGAAGTAATTTAGTAGTAAATAGTGCTACAGATATTGCAGAAGCCATTGGGATTAGTGAAAGAATAATAGGATTAACCATTATAGCACTTGGAACTTCACTACCTGAGCTAGTGACTAGTGTAATCGCAACTAAAAAAGGTGAGTATGATATTGCGATTGGAAATGTAGTAGGGAGTAATATCTTTAATATCGGAATGGTTTTAGGTATTCCAGTCACTATATTTGGGGGAATTCCAGTAGGAACCTTTAGTATGACAGATTTAGGATTTCTACTTGCCTCAGCGCTTGCTTTGTTTGCTTTTTCAATTAATGATTATAAGATTAGAAAAGCAGAGGGGATTATTTTATTACTTATGTACATAGGTTATAACATACTAATTTTTATTTAAGTATAGGAGAGGGAAGATTATGCAGAATATAAAATTTGAAATTACAGAAGAAGATATCAAAAAATATTTAGAAGAAAACAAGGAGACTTACCAATATTGTGAAGCATTATTTGTGAAATATCTAAGGGAAAACCAGTTTAACTTGACAAAAGAAATGTTGGAAATATTATTTATAAAGAGCTCTAGAATGGGAGTAGACCCGGAAGAAATAAATCGTATGAGTTCTATTGGTTTATCATCTTTTCATCAAGAATCACCTTATATGAATTCTATTCAAAATTTAGACTTGAGTGGTATTTGTCATATTTTAATTCCAACGATTCGGTATTATAAGAAGGGTAATGTTTTTAATATGAATTATTTATTATCACATTTAGAAATGGCTAGTCGGGATCTTCGACTTTCCTGCTATCACCCAATGCAAATAGTAAAAGATACTTTAGATGATTATCGAGTTTGTAATAAAGTGGAAGTAGAAGATCTTACTTTTAAAATAAAAATGAGCAAAGAGCAGTCTAGAGGAGAAATTTTGATTTATCAAGATTTTTATGATGAGACTAAAGTAAAGAAAATTAGAAAAATGATTCGAGATGATCGATAGATTTCATATTATACAAAAATCTGTTTTAAGGATATTACAATCTTAGAATTTTTAAGATAAAAAAGAATGATATTAGAGAGAAGGTGTAATGATATGTTTAAAGAATTAGAGAAAGAGAAAAATAGTGTATTAGAGGAGAAAAGAATGAAGAAGTTTTTAGAAACTAATATACTAAATAAGTCTATTAATAAAGGAAATGATTATTTTGTGTTTTTTGATGGACCCGCTACGGCGAATGGAATGCCAGGAATTCATCATATGCTAGCGAAGCTATTAAAGGATACTTTCTGTAAATATAAGACAATGCAGGGATATAAAGTGCTTCGTAAAGTAGGTTGGGATACTCATGGATTACCAGTTGAAGTCCAAGTAGAAAAAGAACTTGGTTTTTCTGGAAAAACAGATATTGAAAAGTATGGTATTAAAAAGTTTAATGAAAAATGTCGTGAATCGGTATGGAAAAACGAAGAGTCTTTTCGTAATTTTACGAATAAAATGGGACAATTTATTGATTTAGAGCATCCTTATATTACTTATAATAATGATTATATTGAGACAGAATGGTGGATCTTGAAAAAATTTTTTGATGAAGGATTGATCTATGATGGACTTAAAATCTTGCCATATTGTCCAAGATGTGGAACAGGACTTGCCTCTCATGAAGTTGCTCAGGGATATAAAGAAATTAGTGTGAATACAGTAACGGTTCCTTTTAAATTGAAAAATGAAGAAAATACGTACTTTTTGATTTGGACAACAACACCTTGGACATTGATTTCTAATGTAGCAGCTTGTGTCAATCCTAATGAAAAATATGTCAAGTGTTTGTCTAAAGGATATTACTTTATTGTTGCAGAAAAACTTGCTCATAAGGTGCTCGGAGATGACTTTGAAATAGTAAAAGAATACATGGGAAAAGATTTAGAATATAAAGAATATGAACAGTTCCTACCATTCTTAAATGTAAATAAAAAAGCATTTTTTATAACATGTGCTGATTATGTAACAATGGAAGATGGAACCGGTATTGTTCATATTGCTCCTGCTTTTGGACAAGATGACTATGAAGTGGGATTAAAATATGATTTACCAGTATTAAATCCAGTCGATGAAAATGGGTGTTATACAGAAGGTCCTTGGCAAGGAAGGTTAGTAGTGGATTCGGAATTAGAGATTGATATTATCAAATATTTGGCTAATGAAGATAAAATATTTAAGAAACAAAGGATGGAACATAATTATCCACATTGTTGGAGATGTAAAACACCGCTTATTTATTATTCTAAACCTAGTCTTTATATTAAAACTACTGCTTTTAAAGAACAGATTATCGAAGCCAATAATACTGTACATTGGTATCCAGAATATGTTGGAGAAAAGAGATTTGGAAATTGGCTTGAAAATATGAATGATTGGGCAATTTCTAGAAATCGTTATTGGGGTACCCCAATTCCATTATGGAGATGTAGTTGTGGACATGATGAGATGATTGGTTCTCGTCAAGAGTTGTTAGAAAAGGCAGTAGAAGAAATTGATGAAGCGATTGAACTTCATCGTCCATATGTGGATGATATTCATATCAAGTGTAGTAAATGTGGAAAAGAAATGATTCGTGTGACAGATGTTATCGACTGTTGGTTTGATAGTGGAGCGATGCCTTTTGCACAATATCATTATCCATTTGAAAATGAAGATTTGTTTGAAATGCAATTTCCTGCTGATTTTATTAGTGAAGGAATTGATCAGACTCGTGGATGGTTCTATTCGTTATTGGTTATTGCTACTTTCGTTAAGGGATGTAGTCCGTATAAAAATGTAGTAGTAAATGATTTACTGTTAGATAAGTTTGGACAAAAGATGCATAAATCGAAGGGGAATGCGATTGAACCATTTAGTGTATTAGAAAAATATGGAGCAGATCCAACTAGATTTTATATGTTATATGCTTCTCCAGTATGGACACCATTAAAGTTTGATGAAGAGGGAATTAAAGAAGTTCAATCTAAATTTTTCAATACCTTAAAAAATACTTATACTTTTTTTCAGATGTATGCCAATACCGATGGGATTGATCCAAGAAAGTTTGAAGTCACCTATGAGATGCTCGAAGAAATTGACAAATGGTTACTATCAAAATATCATAAGTTAATAAAATACATGACAGCTGCGATGGATGAGTATGACTTAAATAAAGCAGTAAGACTCGTCAATACGTTTGTGAATGAAGAATTATCTAACTGGTATATTCGAAGAAATCGCCGTCGATTCTGGGAAAATGAACTCGATAATAGTAAAAAAGCAGTTTATAAAACGACGTTTGAAGTATTAGAAGGCGTTTGTAGACTCATCGCACCAATGGTACCATTTGTATCTGATGAAATTTATGTTAATTTAACAGGAGAAGAAAGTGTACATTTAGCTAGCTACCCAGTTTATGATGAAACTAAGATTAACGAACATATTGAAAAGAGAATGGATTTGGTTAAAGATTTGATTTCGTTAGGAAGAAATGCACGAGAAGAAGCTAAAATCAAGGTTAGACAACCAATCTTTGAAGTGATTATCGATGGAAAAAATCGTGATACTATTTCAGATTTAGTGGATTTAATCAAAGAAGAATTGAATGTAAAACAAGTTACATTTGCCTCTGATTTATCGGAATATATGAATTTTGAGTTAAAACCTAACTTTAAAATTTGTGGAAAAATGTTTGGACCACATATGAAAGAATTTCAACAAAAACTAACAACTTTATCGGATGAAGACATTTCCACTTTAGAAAATAATGGTACCATTACAATGGAAGTGGATAATGAGAAAGTAGAAGTAGTAGCTGAAATGGTGGAGATCCGAGTATCTTCGAAAGAAGGATTTAATGCCAGTCATGAAGGAAATCATTTTATCGTTTTAAATACTACATTGACAGATGATTTGATTCATGAAGGAATTGCTAGAGAATTGATTAGTAAAGTTCAAAATTTAAGAAAAACAAAAGATTTTGAAATCACGGATCGTATTACGATTTATTATTCTGAAAATGCTGATTTTGAGCAAGCCATTGATTCTTATGTTGAAGTAATCAAAAGTGAGACTTTAGCAGTGGAACTAGTGAAGAAAGAATTGGATCTTGATCCTGTTAACCTAAATGGAATAGAGGTAAAATTGGATGTTGAAAAGATATAAGAGTTTTGACTGTAGTTAATATATTATTTTAGGTGATTTGATCAAGAATGATGGAGAGAATTAGTTTTGTTTTGACGAATTCGACTAAGAAAAATAATAAAAACCTTTTCTTTTAAAGAGAATGATCCGAGGGATGAAGAAAATAGTTTGTGAAAAAAGATATATGCTTGATCGGTAGATAAAAAATATCGAAGGAAACAGGTTGGAAGTAAGTGAATGGTGTAGTGGTTAGAGTTACTGGGAACTAAACGTTAATGATTATGATAGATTTGTTTGTAAGTATCAATGAGTGGTTACAGATTGAGGGGAAGAGACATTAAATTGTATGATTTCTAGCGCTAGTAATGATGGAATATTCCTTTCTAAAATAGAGACTAAGCTGTTCAGTAATGAAATCATACAAATTATCAGGTTAAACTGGACTTGGAAGATATTTATTTTATTGGAGCTAATGTTGGAAGAGCTGGAAATAGCGTCGTAGCAGCAGCAACAGAACTAGTGATAGCACGTGATATCTTAGAGGAAACAAAAAGGAAAGGTTCTTTTTCTTTTTGTTTTCATATAATAAAATGGTGATAAGTAATGTTTACAATGAGAGATGTTCATGATATTGCGAAAAAATTGAATGTAGATTTTTCAAAATTTTCGGAAAAAGATTTTCTGACTGGAATTAACATTGAGTTAGAGCATGGGAAAGTTAGTCCTTCTACAAATGTAACTAATAATGATTTAGAGATGACTGCTAAAATAGCTTTAGCTCATTTAAATGAATTTCCTAATTATTATAATGAAGAATATGGCTTACCAGCCTTCGAAAAGATGTTACAAGGAAAAAATACTGATATGAGATCAGTTCCAAGATGGAATAATCATTTTTAGAAAGCCACAATTTTTGAATTTTAATGTAGATATGTAGTTTCTTTGGATAATGAGTAAAAATATGTAAAAATACTTGCATTTTTGGTTAACCTTTAGTATATTAAGTATGTACCTTTTCTAGGACGTGGAGCAAATTCCGACCATATCTTGGAAATAGGCAGACTATAATAAAGGAGGAATTGACATGGCTTTAACAAGCGAAAAAAAACAGGAGATTGTGAAACAATTTGCGAGAAGTGAAAAAGATACTGGTTCTGCAGAAGTACAAATAGCGATTTTAACTGAAGAAATTAACGTTTTAACAGAGCATTTAAAAGAGCATAAACATGACCATCATTCACGTCGTGGACTTCTTAAAAAAGTTGGTCAAAGAAGAAGTATGTTAAATTACTTGGCCAAAAAAGATGTTCAAAGATATCGTGAAATTGTACAGCGATTGGGATTAAGAAAATAATTTATATATGATAATAGGCACTAATTTTTTTAGTGCTTTTTTATGGAGAATCTGATATGAAGATAAAAAATTGTATGTGGGAACTATTGTTCAGGTTTTAAATGCTGAAATGGTGAAATGATATAGCTATGGAGATTATATTGTGGATTATACAATAAAGCCTATTAAGGTTACCATATTATATCGAATCAATCATAAATATGCGATGGATTTAGATCAATTTATAATTTATCAAATTGGCCCGTATCCATTTGATCACCAAGCATTCTACTTATCATAAGTTATTAGTACCATTAAAAGTCAGTGAGGCTGATGAGAAAAGTTCGGTTGGACTTGGTCAAGTTTTAAAATTGAGGAAAGAGATTGTGAAGTATCATTCAAAAGATAATGATCATAGAACTTGCTAAAAACGGTATGTTAACGTGAAATAGTAATCGCCTGGTTGATTTCATCCTAAAGAAGAACAAATGTATTTAGTCAGTATGATAGCATTACTTAAAATTTGTCATTATCTAGGAAGAACTCTCCAGGTATATAGTGTTTATCAACATTTTTTAAACTGTTAATATTTCTGATATTCCGACTCTAGCTAAAAAAATGATTCCTTATATTTTAGAGATTAAAAAGGAAATTAGTACAACAATTTATAATCAGTTCCATTTGAATGATCCGAACGAATTTTAGAAAAATCGTATTCATGAAATCGATTCTCATATTTGAACGAATGAAATTCCTGCTATGATTCTTAATAGGAAATCAATGATTTTGGATGGGAATTTTGAACTTAATATTTTAGAAAAGATTGTGTAAGAAGGAAAAGAGGAATTTGAAGATACTGTTCATTATTTGATAAAAAAGTATAAGGAGGTAGTTTGTGAAAAAAGTATTTGAAAAAGATTTTAGAGGAAAAAAAATGATTGTAGAACATGGTGAAGTGGCGAAACAAGCAGATGCTGCAGTTTTGGTTCGATATGGTGATACGGTTGTTTTATCTACGGTTGTAGTTAGTAAATTAGTTAATTTGTTGTCGGAATTTTTTCCACTTATGGTTTTGTATAATGAAAAATTATATGCAGTTGGAAAGATTCCAGGTGGATTTATTAAAAGAGAAGGACGACCTACAGAAAAAGGGACTTTAGCAGCTAGAATGATTGATCGTCCAATGAGACCAATGTTTCCAGAAGATTTCAAAAATGAAGTACAGATTGTGAATACGGTATTATCAGTTGATCCTGATTA
>JAQXIG010000025.1 GCA_029007685.1 bacterium
TTTACTAATATTAGTTATATCAAAGTCTGTATGAATAAGAACGATACGACATCTGCACTTAAGTACATGAGAATTACTGGTCGTTGTGATCAAGAAAGACATCATAATCGGCCTGTTAATGATCCTAGTTGATGATGTTAAAAAAGATCCAAGAAGACATTCTATTTATGATATTAGTGATGAAATAAGGGGAATCTCAATTCAAGGAGTTTATAATGATAGTGCGTTTTGTTAGTTTTTACTACGGAAGTTGTCACTTCCTACTTTTATACATTCTAATAGTGATGATTTGAAAAATTTAATAGTTAAACAAGCTTTTAAATGTGGAGACATTATCTGTTATAAAAGTAATGATGAAGTTACTAGTAATTATATAAATTACTCGTAACAGAACGAATTTTTGATGTTTGAAAAAATTCAAATGGTAATAATTAAAAATCCTATTGATAGAAATGTTGAGGTTGATTAAATAGAAATACAGCAGATAATCGTAATCATAGAAAAACTCCTGAATTGAAATAAAAAAACGGGGGGTATACCAAAAAGATCTTTATTAGTTTTTGGCATCTACTTTCCAAGAAAATGATCGATGGTTGCAATTGAAAAATATCTGGGTTGCTGGGTTGTATTGAATGAAAGTGGGATGACTTATTATGAAAAAGGGGCAAGTTTTGCAAACTGGAATTAGAAAAGCTAAAGAATGAATATTCGAGAGTAATTTTTAGTTGTTTGAAAACGAGAAAATATATTATGTGTTGAGACAGATAAAAAGTGATATATATTTAATCGCATAAGCTTATATTGCTGGATGGAAGTTATAGATTGTGAAGTAGTGTTTTTTCTTAGTTAGGTGGATTATTTGACTCAAAAATTTTATAGCACGAAAACAATCTACTAGTAATGGTTTGTGTTCATTAAAAAATGGTCACTTCTGACTATTTTCCTTCACAAAAAATACAATTTATGATAAAGTAATTACAGAATAGAGGGATGAATATGGATCATAAAGAAGGTATGAGAACCCTTGATTGGGTTATGGCTATTTGTAGTATTATGGTGTTACTGCTTTTTATTATATTACCACCTGTTTTTCGAGTAATATTTGTAGAAGAAACTCCTCCAAAAATGGAGCAAGCGAATACGTTAACTAACCCAACATTTGATGATAGTATGTATAGTAAAGTTAGCTGTTTGAAACAGGAAACACTAGAGGATTCTATTAAGATTAGAAATATTGTTTTTGCTGTTCGTGACAATGCCTTGAAAATGTGGACGGATGCTACGACATATACTTATTGGTTGGATTCTAAAGAAAATGAAAATCTATTTGCGCAAGCTAGTTTGAAATGTGATAATCAAAATCTTTATCAGAATATTTTAGGATTTTATTACGATTGTTATACTTCTGAAAATACGATTCGAATTACGAAAAAGTATGATTTATCTAAATTTCAAACAACGACTATTAATGCTCAAGGACAAGATATTGTACTTTCTTCTGAATATGCTTTTGATCAAGACGTTGAAGCCATTAAAACTAGTTTGTCTCGTGTTGGCTATACTTGCCAATAAATAACTTAAAACTCATCGTAAGCATGATGATTAAAATGAGTACAGAGGATATTAAATATAAGTTTTTGGGAATGGTTAATAAAGTACTAGTGATCATTAATATTAAAATAATGAGAGAAAGAGAAATAATTTCTTTCTCTTTTTTGATATTAAAAATTTTGATGATACTTTCTTTTAAAACATAAATTGCCATTAAGATAAAGAAAAAGCTATTTAAAATATTATTAAAAGCAATAGTAGTTTCAATTCGTTCTAAAATGTTTAAAAATGAGATTTTTTTATAGAGTATCATATCCGGATTTTGATAGATATTTGCTAATTGAATTCCCAATGTGCTAATAATGGTTAGCAGATTGATAAAAATTAGTAAAGTACTAAATTTTACTGCATTTTGGAGGATATGTTGTTGTGTTTTGTCAGGAGTAAAATTAATGTGAGAGTGAGGTATAATTCCTAATAAAAAAATGGGAATGATAGCAGATATAAAATATAATAAGCTAGATAATATAGTGTTTTCTAAGGAAGAAGATAGGAGTGGTTTGACATTATATAGATTGATAAATTTTCCCATTCCTAAAAAAGAGAACAAGAATATAAAAATATAAATATAGAAAAAGATTTCAGTTAATCTAAAAATGCTATCCATACTTTTATTTAGACAATATAAGATTGTTAATAATAAAGAAGCCGTAATCATAATTAAATTGATGTCTTTTAGAATATAGTAGTTGATAAATACTACTAAATTATTTAAGGAATATAATAAAACAGTTATCATAATCATACTACATAGTAGAAGAATTAATTTCTTACTTTTGGGAAATAAAATTTCTATTTTTTGGAGTATAGTTTTATTTTTTTGAAAGCTAAAGATGTTTTTGACTAATTGGATAAACATCATTATGAATAAACATCCTATGAGGATACTGAGGAAAGAAGTAGTTTTATTTAGTTTGGTTAGAGTATGATAGCCAATGAGAGGAATAAATGAGTTTAATAGAAAAAAGGCCATAATACAGTATTGAAATGTAGTTATTTTTGTGTTCTTCATTATGAAATCTCCCCTATGTAATTATTTTTTTGTTTAATATTTAATTTGATTTCTAACTTTATTTTTTGGAGTAGATTGTGCTGTGTTTTATAGTATGAGAAATCATTTTGATAAATTTTGTATTGTAGTTTTAGAAGATCGTAGTTTTGTTTCTGATAGTTGGACCAGAATGTTTCTATGTGTGATTTCAGTTTCTGATTTAATTTTTGTTTATCGTCTGTAGTAATGTTTAGGGTAATGGTTACTTTGTTTTGATTGATTTTGATTGTGGTTTCGTTTTCATAAATGGTGATGTTTTTCCAAACAGCATGAGTAATTTGATTATTTAGTAGATTTAAGAGAATACTTTCCTCTTGGTTCAGTGTTTGATACTTTTGATAATCTTTTTTTAAAGTGAAACCATCGATAATTAAATGTTCTTCCTCTAGAGAAATTCTTGGTAGATAACTGTTTTGATCAATTAATAAATTTTTAAAGAATGTTTCAAAATCGATTGTCTGAGTAGTTCCTGATTCCTGGTGATTGATACTAATTAACTTTTCAATTTCGTCTGTTTTTATTTCTGATTCAAAGAAGGAAGCTAATGGGGAAGAAACAGAAACGATATTGAAGTTATTACGGTATTCGTTGTTATTTAAGAAATTTAATAAGGTTTCTTTGAGTTTGGTATTTATAAGTTGATCTGTTAGTAGTAGTACATCTATATGAGATAGATAAACTTTTTTGCTACTTTGGATTATAATATTTTGGAAGGCTTCTTCTAAACTTTGTGCCTCAGCATGATAGGAAATATTATCTTTTTCCAAGACTCCATCGTCCTGATTTCCCTCCATGATGCTAACATAAACGATATAATTGTGATCTTGGTAGTCAATTCCTAATAGGCTGACGATTCCTAAATCATTTAATTCTGTGTAAGTAGTACAACCGGTTAATAATAGACATAAGATCAGTAATAAAAAGATCGCTTTTTTCATGATTGCCTCCCACGAATCCTATTTTTTTTGGTTAGTAATGGATTACGGTATTTAGTTTGATGAGATTGATTAATTCGGATGATGGCATCTTTTTGTTCTTGCTTAATGAGTGGGGAGAATGGTGCTAGATATGGTTTTCCTAGTGATTTAATACTAGTTAGCTTGCTGATTAATAAAATAATCCCCAAGAAGATACCATAGATTCCTAAAGATGCAGCTAAGATCATGAGAATAATTCGCCACCATCTAATAGCCGATGTTAACTCAATAGAAGTAAATACTAGGCCAGAAATAGCAGAGATAGCGACAACAATAATCATAATCGGAGAAATAATACCAGCAGAAACGGCAGCATCTCCTAATACTAAACCCCCCAAAATAGAAACAGCAGTTCCCATCGTGGAGGCCATTCGCATATCACTTTCTCGTAATATTTCAAAAGAAATAGTCATTAATAGGGCTTCTACTAGGGCTGGAAAGGGAACTGTTTGACGTTGAGATAAGAAGTTTAAAAGTAGATCAGTAGTAATAGAGTCATGATTATGAGTAGTAATTGCAATATAATATGCAGGTACTAGAATAGATATAATGAAGGCACAAATTCTGATAATTCTGATAAAAGTAATATTGATTGGTTTTTGATAATAGTCGTCTGGGGTGTGGAATAAATCAATAAAGAAACAAGGTAATATTAGCAAGTAAGGACTATTATCAACTAAGATTACTACTTTTCCTTCTAAGAGAGACATCGCCACTAAATCTGGCCTCTCGGTGGTGATGATAGTAGGAAAAATGTTGGATTCTTCGTTTAGATAATCTTTTAAATAGCCACTATCGAGAATGCCATCAATGTTTATTTTTTTTAATTTACGATCTACTGATTTTACTAATTTTTTTTCGCAGATGTTGTTCATGTATAGTAAAGCAACTTTGGTTTTTGTTTGTTTCCCTAGTTCGTAGGTATTTAACCAGAGATTTTCACTTTTGATTCTTCTTCTAATTAGCCCTAAATTTTTACTATAATTTTCGGTAAAACTGTCTTTAGGACCTCTTACGGATACTTCTCCTTCTACGGTAGTGATACCACGATCTAGAGAAGCTTTGATTTCAATGCCAAAATAGTCATGATTACCAGTTATAAAAATACAAAAACCATTAAATAATTTATTTAATAAATCTGAATAGTTTTTTAAGGTGGTGACATTGTGACTAGGAATGGAATTATAAAAAAAAGTGAATAATTGATTTCCGATAGAAATGTCTTCATCAATAATTTTGGTAATATTTTTTAAGATATTATTACTAATTTCATTACCATTGGTTAGAACTTCGCTATAAACTAATGCTATTTTTTGGTCTTTGATCTGAATTTCTTTATATATAATATCACTAGCCTGATTGGTATCTTTCTTTATTTTTTGAATGATTTCCATAATTCCTCCTTTTCCTTTAGTATGGTTAATTTTGGGGCTTTTCATGTTTATTTTTTTTGGAAAAAAGTTTCTTTTTTATGTGAAGAGAATATAAAAATAGAAATTTAATACGGTATTGTGAAAAAATAAAATTAGGGTTGCTTTTTTTCGAAAAAAACAGATAAATATTTGGTATAATGGTGTCGAGGGATAATATGGTCGAAGTAAATAAAGAATATTTTGTAACAATTGAGAGAATGGATCATTTTGGTTCAGGCATTGGTGTTATAGATGGTTTTGTCGTTTTTGTGGCAGGAACGATGATTGGTGAAAAAGTAAAAATTAAGATTACCAAGTGTAAGAAACAGTTTGGCGTTGGTGAAGTAGTGGGATTTCTGAAGAAAACATCAGCTCGTAAACAAATTATTTGTCCTAATTTTGCTTATTGTGGTGGATGCCAACTTATGCATCAAGATGATTCTTATCAATTACAGTTTAAGGAACATAAAATATTAGAATTGCTTGATAAATTCGTTGGGTTAGATGTGAACGTTTCACCTATTATTTATGGGAAATTTCTTTCGTATCGAAATAAGGTTATTTTTCATGGGCAAAACGGGAAAGTTGGTTTTTACCAAAAAAAGACAAATGTAGTCGTTCCTATTTCAAAATGCTTTTTAATTGATTCAGAACTGAATAGGATTTATCAATCGTTTATTGCTCAGTCGTTTTCTGGTAGCGAGCTGATGTTACGTAAGAGTAGCTTAGGGGAAGTAATGGTTTATTTGAATACCACACAAGATTCCTCTTTATTTTTAGATTGGGCTAAGGACTATAAGATTGCTTCGTTTTATATCAATGATCGTCTTGTTTGGGGGAAAGAGTACATTACCGAATTGATTTTGGGAATGAGATTTTTGATTTTACCAAAAGCTTTTTTTCAGGTTAATTATCATGTGATGTTAAAAATGTATCAGTTTATTGTAGATTATTATCAGAAGAAATCAGTTTCGGTAGTTTTGGATTTGTATTGTGGTACGGGAACCATTGGAATGTTAGTATCTCCATATGTAGAGAGGGTAATCGGTGTAGAAGTAGTGGAAGATGCGATTTCTTCCGCACTTCGTAATCGAGAGTTAAATCAAGTTTCTAACATTTCTTTTGTACTAGGTAAGGTGGAAGATCATATTGATGAGTTTCATCATATTGATTCTGTGATTGTGGATCCACCTCGTAGTGGGCTTGATCGGCATACGATTGAGACAATAATTCAAATTCATCCCCAAAGTATCATTTATGTTTCTTGTGATCCAGCTACGTTAGCTCGTGATTTAAAAACACTGGCTAGTTTTTATGAAATTACAATTGTTCAACCATTCGATATGTTTCCTAATACATATCATGTGGAAACAGTTTGCGTTCTAGAAAGGAAGTAAAATATGAATTTATATAAAAGTGATAATTGAGAAGTTGTATTTGTTAATTGGTGTCAAGAATTTCCTGGAGATTGTATTATTTCTTCAAAGAAAGAAAAACTTAGTGATTTAACTGAAGAAGAATGGGTTGAATTAGGAATATTGGAAAAAGAGTTAGAAAGAGTTACAAAAAAGTTATTTAATGCAACGATGTTTAATTTTGCTTGTTTAATGAATAATGCATATAGAGATAAAGAAAAACCACATGTTCATTTTCATTTTATTCCAAGATATGATGGTGAGAGAATTATTTTAAATAAAAAATATAAAGATAGACACTTTGGATATAATATGTGGAAATGGGCAATTAAGTAAATTTAAAGCACAAAAAGATATTTTTACAAAAGAAGAAAAGACAAGAATATTTGATATGATGAAAGAAGAATGGAATATTAAATAGGACATAGTTCTGAACCGCAGTCAACATAGGTGTTGTGTAGATTGACAACATATCTACTGAACCCGCACATCACCTTGATGACCTATACATAACCCGTTGTCAAGGCATGTGGAAACAGTTTGTACTTTGGCAAGGAAGTAAATTAAATATATAGAAAAGGAGATGATAAAAATGAGTAAAGATTTAATGATAAGAAGCAGTGCACAAGAATTTATAACCTTTAAAGTACAGGAAAAAGATAAAGGAATTCAAGTAAGATATGAGAATGAAAATTTA
>JAQXIG010000026.1 GCA_029007685.1 bacterium
CATGACTATTTCACAAGTGCATTACCACAACCACAAAAAGGAGAACCAGTTACATTACCACTAAGAAAAAATGCACCAGTAACCGGTAACTTTTTAATTGGAACGGATGCAAATAACAATACAGCAAATTTATATATTGGCGATGGATATACAATAAAATCATTTGATTTGAATGCAAACACAGGAACATCGATTAGAAGTGTAGGCGGAGCAAATGGATTACAAGCAGACTTAACACAAGCAACCGCAGCAACAATAAACCAATTAAGACAAGCATTCCAAATACAAAAACTACTTGAAAGAGATGCAAGGGGTGGAACAAGATACATAGAAATTATAAAATCACATTTTGGAATAACAAGCCCCGATGCAAGAATGCAAAGAGCGGAATATTTAGGCGGTAAAAGAGTACCAATTACAATGGCACAAGTACTACAAAATTCACAAAGTACAGAACAAAGCCCACTAGGAAACACAGCCGCATACTCTTTGACAACAGGTAGCCATAGTTCATTTACAAAATCATTTACAGAACATGGATATATTATGGGATTAGCATGTGTTAGAGTTGAACATTCATACCAACAAGGCATTGAAAAAATGTGGAGTAGAAAAGATAGGTTTGATTTCTATTGGCCAGCACTAGCAAACATTGGAGAACAAGCAATATTAAACAAAGAAATATATGCACAAGGGAAAAATGTTGCAGAAGACGAGCAGGCATTCGGTTATCAAGAAGCGTGGGCAGAATATAGATATAAAAACAACCAAATAACAGGATATATGCGAAGCGGTATAACAGGATCACTAGATATATGGCACTTTGGCGACAAATACAATGCACTACCAAAACTATCACAAGGATGGATAGAAGAAGGAACACAAAACATTGACCAAACACTAGCAGCAACAAGCAATATTGCACCACAGTTTATTGCAGACTTTTATTTTAAAGTAAAAGCAACACGACCAATGCCAATTTATTCAATCCCAGGATTAATAGACCATAACTAAAAAGGTGGGGGAATATAACAATGAGTTTTTTATCAACAATTGGTGAAGCATTAAACGAGATTAGCGGAGTAACCGCACAAAATGAATATCAAAAAGAATTAGCGAATACAGCGCATCAAAGAGAAGTAAACGACCTAAAAAAAGCGGGACTAAATCCAGCATTATCTGCAATGAATGGAACAAGTGCAGAAAATGTTTCAAGCAATGGAGCAGGAAACGGAATAGGCAATGTTGCAAATATTATGAATGCGGGAGCAAATTTAGTTACGGCAGCAAAAAAGGGAAAGGACAATAATCAATTAATTGCAAATACAGCAAAAATTATTGGCATGCTTGCAAAATGGTATTAATTTTTTATGAATGTTTGCGAGATAGAAAGGATAAATTTTGTGTCACTCAGCCCCATTAACATCAAGTAAGGTTAATGGGGCCCCAGTGACACTAAAAAAAATTTAGGAGATATTATGAGTTGTTTTCATCCAATGCATGGTTTTGTCATTGGAAAAACTGATAGCGGCAAAGATAAATATCAAATTGAAAGCGGAGAAGTTACATGGGTACATCCATTAGACAGGAATGGAAATAGAGATATAAGCAGATTTGTAAGAGAATTTATAGAGATACCTTGCGGGAAATGTATTGGATGCAGATTAGACTATTCTAAGGAATGGGCAACAAGATGCATGCTAGAAGCAAAACAATACAAGCACAATGCTTTTATAACATTAACATATGACAATGAAAATATAAAACTAAACAAAGGAATAAATAGAGAAACAGGCGAAATTGAATTAGTAGGGAATTTAGTTCCAAATGATTTAACAAACTTTATGAAAAAACTGAGAAGACATTGGGAATATAATTACGGAGAAAAAAATATAAGATTTTACGCTTGCGGAGAATATGGTTCAAATACATTTAGACCACATTATCACATAATATGCTTTAATATTGATATTCCAGATTTAAAATACTTTTTTACAAATAAAAGCGGAGATAAAACATACACAAGCGAAATAATAGAAAAGATATGGGGAAAAGGAATTGTAAGCATAGGAGAAGTAACATGGAATAGTGCAGCATACACTGCTAGATATGTTATGAAAAAAATTAAGGGTAAAAATGCAAAAGAACAATATGAAGAAATGGGAATATTACCCGAATTTGTAAGAATGAGTAGAAAGCCAGGAATAGCAAGAAATTTTTACGAAGATAACAAAGAAAAAATATATTTAACAGATGAAGTAATAGTAACCAATAAAAACGGATTAGCAATGAAAGCAAAGCCAAGCAAGTATTTTGATAGACTTTACGATTTGGACAGCCCGGAAGCAATGGAAGCAATTAAAAAAGCAAGAAAAGAACGAGCGGAAATTGCCGACATTATCAGAGCAACAAAGACAAGCCTAAGCAAAGAAGAATATTTGTTACAAAAAGAAGAAATAACAAATAGAAAATTAAAAAAATTAAAAAGAGTGGGAATATAACCACTCTTTTTATAATATTAACTTTTCCTACTTGACAAGTAAGGGGTGGCAACAAGCATGTTACCACCCTAAGGGGAAAGTATAGGCAATTGTATCCGGTCGTCAAGGGTAAAAAAATTTTTAAAAAAATTTTTGTTTACTCCATCCTTGACTACCTAGTGAAGATTTTTAAATCGAGTTAAAAAATAAAAAAAACTATTTAAAATTTGTTGACAAGTATAATTTTAATGTGATAATAATAAAAATGTAATACAAATAATTAAAAAATAATCTATGAACGAAAGGGGGTGAATTTTATGTTTAAGACTACAAAAAATAAAGAAGCAATGAAAAGCACATGCATAAGACTAAAAAGAGAAACCGCAGAAGATGTGCAAGAATTAGCCGAAAAAACACACAGAAAACCAACTGAATTAATCCGAGTAATTGTTGAAAATTATTTTAATAGTCTAAAACAAATTAAATAGTTCGCAAAAGTGTTGTTTTGCAAATTTTTATAATATATGTACTACAATAAAATACAAAAATAGGAGAATAAGAAATGGAAATATCAACAGATAATATTGTTACAATTGTAACAACCATAGTTCAAATAATAATAGTATTGTTTTATGCAATAACAATGCTAAAAAGTAATAAAAAAAGTGGATTAAAAATATTAGATAATATTGTAAAAACAATTCCTACATATATAGGAAATGCAAGGCAAGTGCTAACAAATCCAACAAACACAAAAATATTAAATTATGTAATTGCAGAAATCAAAGGAGACTTCGAAGAAGCATTGACAAAGAAACAAGAAAAACAAATAACTAAAAAAGTTGAAGAGGTATTAGCAAATGAGAAAGAAAACTAAACCAAGAGTAGATAAAAAAATATTTACAAGAACAGCGCAAAAAATAAAAAAAGTAAATGTTGACCCAAACATAAACCGCGGTGGAATAAGATTATGAGATATTACATAAAAGCCTATTTAGAAGAAAGAAATATAATGGACCAAATAGCCGAAACAATAACAGATGCAAGACAAAAAGCAGAATATATCGTAAATATACAAAGTTATGACAAAGCGGAAATATATGAAATAAAAAAATGGGAAAATGGAGAATGGCCCAAACTAGAAAAAGAGCCATTAAAAACAATTTATCCTGATAAAACAAAAAATGATTATACAAGAGAGTTAATCATGGTGAGACTACAAAGAAAAAAAAATGACCGAGCAAGAAAAGAAAAATTTAATTAAAAAACTAGAAATAGAGCAATTAAAGTGAAGTAGACAACTAGAAATATATCTAGGATTTGAAAAAGCGATAAAAATAATTAAGGAGATTAAAATTATGATAAATAAAATATATTGTTTAAAAGATATAAAAATTGGTTATATGCAACCATTCACAATGCAAAATGATGCGGTGGCAATAAGAGCATTCGCAAACAGTGCAAGAGCAAATCAACCTAACAATGTAAATACAAATAGTGAAGATATAGAATTATATTGCATAGGTGAATTTAATGACACAACAGGAAAAATAAACGGAATAGAGCCAGAATTCATGGCAAAAGCGGTTGATTTTGTCAAAATAGGAGAATAGATATGAAATATTATACAGAACACACAAAACCGGAAAATGAGCCAAATAACGCCGGAAGTGGCATAAGAGAAATTTACAAATATGTAAAAAATGAAAAAACCGGAGAATTAGAATATAAAAAAACAGGAAGCGAAAATGTATATGAAAAAATTCAAGCATCACTCGAAGAAACAAAAATTAGCAATATTATTGAAAGAGCATTAGGGGGAGATATTACAGCAATAAACAATGGAAATGCACAATATGGAGATATTAGCGAATTACCAAGAGATATAAACAGTGCAAGCGAAATGGCAAAAAATACAAATAAACTTGCAACATCATTACCGGAAGAAATTAGACAAAAAATTTTAAACGGCGACGATATAACAAAAGAAGATATAGAGAAGGCATACAACAAAACAGAAACAACTGAAAAAACTACAACAACGGAAAAAGGAGATGTAATAAATGAGCAATAGAAATACGACATTACATTTTGGAGCAGCACCACAAGTTGATATAAAAAGAAGCACATTCGACTTATCAAACGGACACAAAACAACATTCAACGAAGGCGAATTAGTACCAATTTATTTAAATGAAGTCCTACCAGGAGACACTTTCCAAATTGACACAGCGCATGTAATAAGAATGACAACACCATTAAAGCCAATTATGGACAATGCAATATTAGATATATATTTCTTTTTTGTTCCAAATAGATTAGTTTGGGACCATTGGGAAGAGTTCATGGGAGAAAATAAAACCGGCGCATGGGATGAAGAACAAGTAGAATATCAAATACCTACATTGCAAGGAGCATTTGATACACATAGTGTCGCAGACCATTTGGGACTACCAATAGGGAAGAATATAGAAGTAAACCATTTACCATTTAGGGATTATGTAAAAATATACAATGATTGGTTTAGAGATGAAAATAATATAGCACCTTTAAACACTCTAAAAAGCCAAGATGGTGCAACAGTAAAATCCACACAAGCAGTACAAGGCGGAAACCTTTTAAAAGTTGCAAAAATGCATGACTATTTCACAAGTGCATTACCACAACCACAAAAAGGAGAACCAGTTACATTACCACTAGGAAAAAGTGCACCAGTAATAACTAACACAACAGAAAATTCATTACTAAGTACAACAACCCTAATGTGGCGCCAAGCAGATGGTAATAGAATAACCAATACGGGTAATCAAACAGTAGGCATAGGAGCAAATGGACTATCAACAATAACAAAACCAGATAATTTTGGACAACAAAGTGCATATCTGCAACCATCTAACCTAATTGCTGAACTATCAGAAGCAACCGCTGCAACAATTAACCAATTAAGACAAGCATTTCAAATACAAAAATTACTTGAAAGAGATGCAAG
>JAQXIG010000027.1 GCA_029007685.1 bacterium
ATCACCTACACACTATTATAAAACAAATCCCTAAAATTGAATAGTCCTTTAGTGATGAATATCATGATAATACCGATATTCATCAATTTGTACAGATACTTCCTCTAATTCAGAATCGATATCATCCATACTATCTAAACAGGTTTCAATTTGAAAAGACAGTTCCTCCATATTTTTACACTTATGATAAGATATGCGATTTCTTTCAAGTATAGCTATCTGATAGTTAGACAATAGAAGTCCATTCTCTCTAACCACTCTAAAATTAGTGCGAAGGTCATCGCCCACTAAATCCTCCACTGAAACTTGTTTTCCATTAATTAACATATAATTCCTTTCACATCCATCATTTTAGTTTCCTTAGTTGCTCAATTGCTTTCATAACGCCAAGTTTTCCATAAGAATAGGTAAGTCCCCCCTGCTGATAAGCAATATAAGGTTCTCGAATCGGCCCATCGCAAGAAAGTTCAATCGAAGATCCTTGAGTAAATGAACCGGATGCCATTATGACTTGATCACAATAACCTGGCATATCCCACGCTTCAGGAATTGCATTAGAATCAATAGGAGAAGCCATTTGAATTCCTTGACAATAATGAATCAAATCATCCGGATTACCAAAAATAATATTTTGAACAATATCTACTCGTTCTTCATGATACTTCGGTTCTACTTTATACCCTAATTCTTCTAAAAGTCGTGCTGTTAATATTGCTGTTTTCAAACTAGCAGCCACTACACTAGGTGCCAAAAATAGTCCTTGTAAAATCTGTTTATTGATTCCTAAAGTCGGCCCAACTTCACGTCCTTCACCTGGACAAGTAAGCCTTTCACCAGCAAGCTCTACCAAATCAGATCTACCAGCTATATAGGCTCCATTTGGCGCAATTCCACCACCTAAGTTTTTAATCAAAGACCCAACCATAACATCGCATCCAACTTCAATTGGAGTAACACTTTCTACAAACTCACAGTAACAGTTATCAACCATAATGATAACCTCATTATCTATTTTTCTGATTTTAGATACAATTCTTTGAACTTTCAAAATCGAAATACTCTTTCTAGTCGAATATCCTTTTGACCGTTGAATCTCAATCAATCTAACTTTATGATTTTTTAAATAATCTACAATCTTATCATCATCAAAATCATCATTTACCAAATCGATCTCATGATAACCTACTCCAAAAGCTTTCAAGCTACTAGCATTTTCCTTAATACCAATTACTTCATGCAAAGTATCATAAGGCATACCACTAATACTTAACATCAAATCTCCAGGTCTAAGATATGCAAATAAGGCAACCGTTAAAGCATGAGTTCCTGAAATAAATTGGCTGCGTACCAGTGCATCCTCACTACCAAGTACATCAGCAAATACTTTCTCAATGGTATCTCTTCCGATATCACCATACCCGTATCCAGTCGTTGAATAAAAATGAACTTCTGAAATATGATGTTTATGAAAACTTGACAACACTTTTAAACTATGCAAATCGCAAATTTCATCAATTTTTGCGTAAATATCTTGAAGTTCATGCTCTATATTGGTAACCAAAGATACAGTCTCTTTGGAAATTCCTAATTCCTGATACATACTATCCCTCTCCTCATTTAAATATCATATTTTTTAAAAATCCCGATTCATCATAGGTACAACAATGAATTCTCTCATCATTTATTTCCAACCACCATCCACTCGAATAACTTCATTATTAATATAACTAGCATCATCACTTGACAAAAACACAATCACTCGCGCAATTTCACTAGGATCAGCAAACCGATTTGCCAAAATATGAGAACATTCTTTCTCAATAAATTCCTCATCTAACTCCTGATTCATATCGGTTAACACCCAACCAGGTGCGATACTATTTACTCTAATGTATGGAGCATACTGCAAAGCCAAATTATGTGTTAATGAAATCATTCCGGCTTTAGAAGCATCATAATCAAGACTCATTGGATAAAACGTATCAATACCGTTAGTAGAAGATACATTGATTATACTTCCTGTCTTATGTTCAATCATATACTTTCCAACATATTTACTCACTAAAAAAGTCCCAATTAAATTAATATCTAACGTTTTTCTAAAATGAATAACGGTTTTATCCTCAAATAAAGTATCAATCGCAATTCCTGCATTATTCACCAAACAATCAATATGTCCAAACTCATCAATCACAGTTTCCACCATCTGCTTCACAGCTTTCTCATCAGAAACATCAGCTTTCACCGCCAAAGCACGGACACCATATTGTTCCTGCACTTCCTTTTGTAGTGCACTAGCACGGTCATCACTCACCAAATAATTGATCACAACATCATATCCTTTTTTGGCAAACTCTACTACCGTAGCTTTCCCAATTCCACGAGATCCTCCCGTAACCAAAGCAACTTTACGCATCTCTATCCCCTCCTTAAGATTCCCTTCATCATCACATTTTTATCTACAAAATAAGTGTTTTCCATAAAAAATTTTTGTCTAACATTAAAGAAATATCTAGCTAAATAAATATGATGTAACTGAAAACGATATCCTCGTTTTCTTAAGTAAAAACAAGTAAAAGTCTTACATGCAATATTCTTAATACTACATCCAACTCCAGGAATCAAATACTGACAAGACTCATTTTTACTATATCGATAGCAACAACCATCTTGGTAAGTATCTTTCTTAATATTTCGCTCAATCATATCCTGCCTTCTTCGACAAATACCACAATGAAATCCACAAATATTCCTACTTCTAAATTCCTGATCCAAATAATCGCAAATTAAATCATACAAATAATCATATCTTTTCTTCTTATCAGAAATCGCAAGTACCTTTTCTACCACTTTCATTTTCTTGTCAATTTCAGAATCATTGATTTTTTCAAGATATCTCAGAGTTTTAAGATATGTCTGTTTATCTTGTTTAGCACTAATTTTCCTTCTCCACATGATAACACTTCATTCCTTCTAATGTATTATACCATAACACCTAAAATAAGAGTATCATTTATGGATACTCTTATTATTTTCTAACTCCTTTATTTTTATATAAAGATTGGATTGGTTCTAGTCTTCCATTCCAGTTTAAAGTTCTCTCCTGATAAATTAGAAAATCATCTTGAATTTGCACTAATGTTTTGGATTTACGGAATCATCTACAACTCTATATGCAAACGCAATATTCTATAATGGTCTCTTTCATATCTTTGAGGTCAATCGATCGTTTTCTAAACACTGCATCGATTTCTCCCATGTCCAATTTTTAACTTCAGGCATATCATCACCATATTCGTGGATGTATTCTTTATGTTCAATTAGTTTATCTTTACACCATTGATTTAAAATAGCACTTCTATTTCCTAATTGTGGTAAATATTTTAAGGCATCCATTACTAAATGGTAACGATCAAGTTCATTTTGTACTCTCATATCAAAAGGTGTCGTAATTGTTCCTTCTTCTCTATAACCGTGGACATGTAAATCTTGATTAGTGCGTTTATATGTTAATTGGTGAATTAAATTAGCATAACCATGGAAAGCAAAAATAATTGGTTTATCTTGGGTAAATAGCATATCGTAATCTTGATTGCTTAAGCCATGAGGGTGTTCTGTATTTGATTGTAGTCTCATTAAATCTACGACATTTACTACTCTTATTTTTAATTCTTTGAAATAATTTCTTAGAATTGAAGTGGCTGCTAAGGTTTCTAGGGTTGGTGTATCTCCACAGCAAGCCATAATAATGTCTGGTTCACATCCTTCGTCGTTAGAGGCCCATTTCCATATTCCTATTCCTTGGGTGCAATGAATAACGGCTTCTTCCATACTTAGCCATTGTGGTCTTGGGTGTTTAGATGCAACGATTACATTGATATAATTTTTACTTTTGATGCAATGATTAAAACATGATAATAGGCAATTAGCATCTGGTGGTAGATAGATTCTTGTGATCTCTGCTTTTTTGGTTACCAAGTGATTTAAGAATCCTGGGTCTTGGTGAGTATAACCGTTGTGGTCTTGTTGCCAAATGTGAGAAG
>JAQXIG010000028.1 GCA_029007685.1 bacterium
AATCATCGTTTCATCTACTTTTTCTCTAAATTCTTCATTTACAGAATAAGTAACTCCGATACTTAAAAATACAAACAAAGAAAGTAAGAGTACCAATAGTAACCATTTCTTTTTACCTTCTTTTTCTTCTTTGGATTTTTCTTCTTTCTTCTTTATTGCTTGTTTTTTTAATTTTTGATCAATCTCTTCTTCAATCGTTTTTCTTCTCTTTTTTTCTACTTTTCCCATACTCTTACTCCTATGATTGATTTTTAGTTAAAGTATATTCTCAGACTACTTGTCTATTATAGCTAGAAAATCATACTTTATGATAACTAAAATATATCACAATTTTTCTTTTTTCTCAAGTTTGATAAGATAAAATTATCTTATTTTCCTCTTCTTGATTATATCTTCCTTTTTTGTCGAATTTTATAGAAAAACAGAATCGATTATTCAACCGATTCTATACTACAAAATATAAAATAATAGCAACTATGAAAATCACAAATAAAGCTACAATAAAACCAATCAAAAACATACTCCCAATACCTTTGTTCATCTGACTCAATAGATTAACCTTAAACATATCGCGCTTAGGATCACTCTTAGAAATCATAACACCCTTATAAGCTTTCAATTCAGAACGATGCCCTTCCTCAAGAATTTGATCCGGCGTAATATTCGTCAACAAAATCACTCTTTTATCTTTAAAAACAGTATAATGTAACTTAATAACTCCATGGACTTTTCGAAACATTTCATCTGTTGGTAATTCTAGTTCATACATCTCGCTATGATCATGGTTAGTTCCAACCAAAGTTCCTAAAAACTCCCCACTTTTCAACTTAGGATAATATTCAAAGCTAAGTTTCTTGTAAGCCAACATATTATATTTTCTAACACTTCTTTCTCTAACATGGAACTTATTTTCATCTAAATAATCAAAAATATAATTTTCTTGATTCATAATATACCTACTTTCTTGTAATGCGCTTGTCCTTTTTCAAAAATTTATAAATAGTAAAAAAAGACTCCAGTTTAAGCTCAAACCTACCAACATATTCAATCACATTTCCACCAAATCCCTTTTTAAATTCATACAATCCATAATGTTTACTAGTAGGATGAAAATCTCCTACAATTTCATTAAAATGACAATATTGAAATCCTTCTCGATAGGCATCTTGAATATGATATTGATACATTAAATAATTCGGCGTAAAACTTTTATACTCTGGCAATACTTTACTAGAAAAAGTCAAATATTCATTTCCAGACCGAATAGATAACAAATAACCAATATCTTTTCCCTGTGGATATTTTTCTTGTAACGCCAAAGCCCTACGCATCTCATGATCATACTTCAATAATAGTTTATCAGAAGTTTCCTTTTGATACAAGAGACGTTTTCCAACAGGACCTCGATTAATCTTTTTCTCAAGATCACGATTATTTCTTTTTTCATATTCATACAGATTCAAACTACTTTGATAATAAATATCGGGCTTTAGATAAGCAATATATACCGTCATCAAAGGACACATATATTGATAAAGTTTTTGATAATATAATAAACGATGAAAACCAGAATTCTCCCTTTCAGAATCAGACTCAAAAAGATCTACCATTTTAATTAAATCTAGAATTGTACCCTTTCGAACCACGACTCCCTTTTTAATACAATTATTAATATTCCGCTTTGTACTTTTTGAAAATCTACTTTTCTTAATTTCATAATCTTCATCCAACAGCATTCGACATCCCCATCGATACTGACAAGTATTAAAACCATGATGTTTATAACCTAACTGAAGTAAATTTTGAATAGTTTGTTCATCTTTCTTTTGATTAAAATCCACCTTACCATCTGAATCTCTAATTTGATAAATAACATTAGGATCCATGATAAAAGTAAATCCCCCTCTTCTTTTTATATATTGCTTCAACTCATGAGTAAAAAAAGAAAGTACTTTAACATTATGATAATCAACCATCAAACCTCGAGGAGCATAAAATTTCTTTTTTTTCAAAGCCGTCTTCTCTTCTAAAATAAGAGCAGCAGCTATAATAACACCAGCTTCTTCAATACCAACCAAATGCATAATATTATGATACTCTTGTCTCCATTTTGCAAATTCTAACGAATGCATAAACGAAGCTTGTCTATATGTATCATAAAAATTTTGATATTCACTCTCTGTTAATACTCTAAATTTCATAAATTCACCTTTTTTCTAATTCGATTTTCAATTTTTTTCACATTTTGATAACCAAAAATATCATAGACAAGCCTTGTCCGAAACATCAAACCAAAATAAATAATCATACCAACTATGATACACATAATCACCATAAAAAGATTAAGAATCCGAACATTAGAATGAAATCGAATAAAATATAAAACTGCTAATATCACAATAACCATAACTAATGTAATAATAATGATGTTAAGTACTCTTTTGATAGTTTGTTCATAGTTAATTTGATATTTCTTACCAAGATAATGTAATGCCATCATACTACAAATCAAACAACTCAAAATCATAGAGGTAATAGCTCCATAATAAGCAGGTAATCCCATATTATAAAATCCATATAATAACGGAAGATAAAACAAAACATTAGTAACAACACCAACGAAAAGTATCAAAAATAGTCTTTTATATTCTTGTAAGATTTGTAAAAAAAACATAGCTACAATAAATAACAGAGTAGCAAACGAAACAAATACATAGTATTGGTAAACTTCAGAACCAAATTTACTCACTCCATAAAAAACAGTCCAAATTGGTTTTGACAAAATGCTAAACAGAAAAGTTAAAGGGAATGCCAAAAAAAATAATTTTTGTAAAATTAGATTCATTTCAACACGAATGTTCTCTAGATTCTGATTGACGAAATGAACCCGCAGATTCGGCATCAAACGAACAACAAATAGCACTGCGATAGAAACGAATGCCATATTAAGATGTAATCCCCAAGTAGTCATAATACTCAATATAACTTCTACCTGTTGAACTGTATAACCAAAAACATCCACCAATAATCGAACCAAAAGAAAAACATCAACTGATAAAATAAATGCTTTAAAAACATCCACCATAATAAACGGGAACGCATACCTGACAATTTGAGAAATAATAACACTATCCGTAATTTTTGGCTCTTTTACTTTCAATATTTTTTTCTGTAATTGTTTACGATTTTGATATACAGTAACAAAAAGATAAAAATAGGAAACAAAAGCTCCTATAGCAGTTGCTAACAACGCTATTCCAACAGTAAATCGAAATGAAAAATGAAACACCCGAAAAGCTAAAAAAACGCCTACCACCAGCACAATCACTCGAACACTTTGTTCAATTGTCTGAGAAATAGAAGTAACAACAAAACATTTCTGTCCCTGTAGATACCCTCGATAAATATGAACCAGTGGCACTATAAATAGGGAAAATGAAATAACCCGGATTCCAAACCGAAGATCTCCTCTTATACTACCACCGACAATATCTCCCACTATAACATCAGCTAACACTCCAGCAAAAATAAACAACAAAAGCCACCCAATCAAACCAACGATGATAAACATTCTCTGTCCTAGCTGAAAAGCTCTCTCTTTTGCTCGATAATATCCTAAAATATGATATTCCTCAACAATCTTACGAATTGCCAAAAAAGTCCCCACTTGATAAATGCCAAAAAATATCAAATAAATAGAATAAGCACATCCATACAATGTTCCACCGTAGTCTCCAATCATCGAATAAAAAGGAATCACATAAAAAATCCCTAATACACTAGATAGTATCATACCAATTGTCGCTAAGAGTTCCCCTTTGATAACCCATTTTTTCCTCAATGCAATCAACTTCTTCTCTATTCTGATATTTATCATTTATATCATAACATAGATATCACCAAAATATCAAAAGCTAAATTTCAAATTAATTAGAAAAATGTGATAATTTATCAATTTCTTCAGAAAATTCCTGTCGAACAGTTGGATACAAAAACCACCCACCAGCATATTGATGTCTACTCCTACTAGGAAAATAACTACATTCATAATGAAAATGATAATCCTGTATAACTTGTTCAACAATAGCTTGAACTCTAGGAATATGATAATCACTCGTAACAATCAAAATTTTCGAAAAAATATATCCTCTCTCACGAAGCAAGTGAAAAGAATAAAGAATATTTTGATAAGTATTCAAAGACTGATCCTCACAAATAATATGATTTTTTTTTACCCCATGCGCAATTGCATATTCCAAATCTCGATAACATTCTTTTATTTGGTCATTCAATTTCGCTCCCCCTGACAACAGAATAATCATAGGTTTGAGAAAATAAAGACGAAGAGCAGTCAAAATTCGATTTTTTCTCCTACTCCCCAACACCATAATAACATCAAAACACTTGGGAAACTTTTTAACTGAAGAAAAAAATAAGGAATTGATCACTTCCTTATCTTTTTTACACACTGGATATTTCAAAATTCTTTCTGAAAGATTAGAATTCATCTTCATAATATCACCTATAATTGCAGTTTCGATCAAATAAATCAACAATAGCCATCGCTTCCTGATTTAACATTTTTATTTTGCGCACTTTAAATATCTTTATTCCTGTTTGCTTCAATAAATCAAGCTGCAAAGAAAAAGTTTTTTGCAAGAGTGAGACCAGTTGACAATAACTGCCTTCTTTCCCCGTAATTTGATCAAACCACGCCCCAATATCATCAATATCTCCTTGAAAACGCAGCTTCTCTAACGTAGAAATAAAAGTTTTATTATTCATTAATGTTTGGCACACCAAAGACTGCAATAAATAAGCATTCGATCGATAAGAACCAGAAATCAAATTATGAATCGAAAACAAAGTAGTAACAACTTCCCGATTCTGAATATCATACTGATAAAAAGAATGGATAATATCAATAATCATCTCTGTTTGTTTCGTATTAATAATCTCTTCTAAAATCGAATTATCCTCTTTTCCAACTACCCTAAAAAACTTCGAATCATAAATAATCGAAGTAAGTCCTGTTCTAACATAAACCTTATGATCTAAGACTTTTAATTCCTGTTTCATCGAATTAATCGCATGATTAAACTCATGCACCAAATTATCCAAAAGTTGCATCAGCCCAATATTATGATAATTTTTAAGTACAATCATTTTATAAGTCAGATAGTGATCACCTTGTAGATAAGGAACACTCTGATAAAAAGCTTGATTAACCATATCCTGTTTATCTTCAATAATAATAGGAATACTACGAAAAGAATCTAAAATATAACACTCATTTTCCATGCCATATTTAAGAATAAATGCCGGAATCATCAAATAAAGTAAATGTGTTAAATTATCAGGATAATGATATTCTATCGCAAGTTGATTCGCAGTAAAAACACTATGCTCAATCAACTGATTAATAATCTGATTATTAACCTTCACATAACCACATCCCTATCATAATTATTGTAAAAAAAAACAAAGAGAAAGTAAACTACTCTTTTAAACTAGCTGGAATAATAACTCCCTCTCCAAATTTATCAGTAATATCGTCTAAAACTTCCTGTATTTTATCATTATGAAAATCTTTTTCTGTATCAAACAAAGATACCTGCTTATGATTATGATGTGTAAAATCAGAAAGTCTAATTCCCATTAATCTTAAAGGTTCGCCTTTCCATCCTTGTTTTAAAATTTGCAAACTAGCTTTATAAATCTCTTCGGTTACATTCGTAGGATTAACCAATTTAATCTGATGTGAATACAAAATAAAGTGATCAGTCTTAAAAATAACCGCTATCGTAGTAGCATAAAGATGTTCTTTTCGAGCTTGCTTACCAACCCGATCTGCTTGCTTCAATAAAATTTTTTTTAAATAAGATGTATTTTCGATATCTTCTGCAAACGTTTCACTAACACTAATACTCTTATTTCTCACTCCCTTGGAACCCACTAAACTATAGTCAATACCATTAGCATATTCATGCATCATTTTTCCTTGACTTTTAAACCGTCTTTCTAACAAAGAAAGTGGAACCTGCGCTAACTCTCCAATAGTATAAATTCCCATTTCCTGTAACACTTTACTAGAAACCTTCCCCACCATAAATAACTCAGAAACTGGTAACGGCCACATTTTAACGGGAACTTCTTCTAAAAACAAAGTATGAACTTTATTTGGCTTTTCAAAATCACTCGCCATCTTAGCACATAACTTATTATTCGCAATCCCAATATTAACCGTATAACCAAATTTCTGATAAATTTCATCTTTCATATGATAAGCAAGTTGAATCGGATCAGGATATAAAAGTTCAGTTCCTGTCATATCTAAAAAACACTCATCAATAGAAAAACGCTCAACCGTAGGCGTGAAAGTACAAAAATACTGATATAATTCATTACTTCGTTTACGATAAAGTGTATAATCACCCCGAAATATTTTCAATTCTGGACATTTACGGCGTGCTATATATAAAGGATCTGCTGTCACAATTCCCATTTTCTTAGCCACTGGACTTTTCGCTGTCACAATTCCCTTTCTTTTCGTTTCATCTCCACCAATAACCGCAGGAATTTCACGAATATCCACAGGATATCCCTGTTCTAATAAATCAACTGCTGTCCATGATAAAAAAGCGTTATTAACATCAATATGAAATATAAGTCTATCTTTCATAGACATCACCTATAAACATTATAAATCAACCTAAACCAAGAAACAATCGAACAACCTGTATTTTAATAATTTTTAGTATAGATAATCATGGCTGAAAAACAATAAATCTGCTCCTCACTAAAAACACTAGCTGATACTTGATACTTAATATCAATTACTTCAATATCATCATCTAGAAAATCATTAATAGCACTCTCTAAATCCTTCTCATCTTCCATATCAAAAATCTTAACTTTCATAAAATCACCATCTTTATTCTATAAAAGCAAATTCAATTTTTTTGTCAAAAAAACTCATATCATAAGACATAAGTATCAATCAATCTTACTCCAATACATTCGCAACATCAATAGTATCTGTCTTTTCATAGACAGTAAATTGCTCTTTATTATCACAAACCACTAATAATAATTTAGAAATATCTTCATACCCCATATTCTTTAACCTCGCCGTAACCCACTCCACATCTTTACCAATATTTTTAATATTATTTTTCATCAATTTTCCATCAATTAACAAATTAGCACATAAACCTTGATCTGAAACCTTTAATTTCATATCATTAGGAGTAACTGGAATATACTTAGATTTTGGTAAAAAACTAACTTTCCCACTCGGCTCTAAAATCGAATAATAAATTTGACTAATATCATAATAACCATTCTCCCTAGCTACTTGTAAAAAGTCATTCACATCCATATGACTCTTTTTTAAATTAGAATAAATAATCTTACCTTTATCAATCAAAACAGATGGCGTACCTGTAAAAAATCTTCGTAATACAATACTTTTAGTAGTAAGAACCGAAATAAGAGTGGCCACACCACCATAAATAATAATACAAAATATTCCGTCTATATAATGAATAGAATCATCTACTGATAAACTAGCTGCAATCGAACCAATACTAATCCCAATAATATAATCAAACATATTAAGTTGACTAATTTGTTTTTTACCCATCAACTCTGTAATCAAAAATAACACAATAATAGATAAAATACTTCTAAAAAAAGTATCCAATAAAGTTTCCATCTCATCACCATTAATAACTTGGCTCTTATACTATTTTTTATGCAAAAAATAGTAATAAACTATAAAAATTATAACCAGTCAATCATCGATTTTTGTAAATAAAAAAACTCGATAAAAAAAGAAAAAGATTAACTTTTCCCAAGAACATTTACAAATAATCTATAATTCCCTACTTCATTTTTCTAATTTAATTTTCACTATCTAATTTATGCCAAATATCTAATCTATCCAATCGAAGTCCAATAAAATCATCATTAGAAATAAACAGTGACAAAACAGTTTCATCAACTTCATATCCAATCGCATAACAATTATCATTGATATCATCTTTTATAATATGAACACTTTCAAAATGTTGTTGAAAGATAGATAGAATCCGGAATTCTTTGTTATGATAGGTAATCGAATATCACGATAAGTACAAGAAGCTACCCATAAAAAACAACATTATCTAATATCTTTTGCCCTAAAGATATCACTGCCAACCCTCGATTTCAATTACTACCAGCATCAAAATAAAAAATTATCACTTTTAATAAAAGAACCCAAAAAAATAATAATTGTCTACTCAGCAAACTCACTTTCATAGTTTTCATACTGTGGATTTTTGGGAAGTCCCGGCATCAAAATTACTTTATTTAATAAGAAAACAATCATTCTACTTCCGGTTTGAACGATAATATCTTGCACTGTAATCAAGTAATCCTTAGGATAACCCAGTTTATTAGGATCATCACTAATAGAAAAAGGTGTCTTACTAACACAAATGGGATAATGCCCAATTCCTAACTGTTCTATTTTATCTAATTGTGCTAATGCTTTATCACTATAAACAACAGTTTTTGCGTGATATACTTTACTAGCTAAAATTTGAAATTTATCACGTACATCCATATTAAAAGGATATAAAGGTTGATATCTTTCTTTAGCATCATTAGTCATATCAATAACTGTTTTTGCTAAATCTAAACATCCTTCACTACCCTGATGAAAGGCATCAGACAAAATACAAACAATTCCCTGTTTTTCACAATAGTCAATAATTTCATCAATATCTTCTTTTTTATCATCAAAAAAATGATTAATAGTAACACAAAATGGAATATTATAATTATTCAAATGGTCAATATGTGCTTGCAAATTGTCAAGTCCACTATGCTTTAAAGCACGCACTGTAGCCACTAAAACAATCATTTTAGGACGAAATTTACCAATTCGAGCCGTAATATCTAAAAATTTTTCCCCCCCTAGATCACTACCAAAACCAGCCTCAGTTACTACATAATCACAAAGACAAAGTCCTAATTTAGTAGCTACAACACTACTACACCCATGCGCAATGTTGGCAAATGGACCACCATGAACAAGTACTGGATTTTCTTCTAAAGTTTGAACCAAATTTGGGTTAAAAGCATCTAAAAGCAACATCGCCATTGCCCCATCTACTTTTAAATCTCGTGCATAAATTGCTTCTCCCGATTTCGAATAAGCAACCAAAATATTAGCCAAACGATTTCGTAAATCACTTAAACTATTGGCCAAACAAAAAATCGCCATAACTTCACTAGCTGCTGTAATATGAAATTGATCTCGAAGCGAACGATCATTCATATCCATAGCTCGTTTAATACAAATTTGATTAGGATCAATATCTAATTGATTTCCTTGATATATATGATTATCTAAAGCTGCACACAATAAATTATTCGCACTAGTAATCGCATGAAAATCACCTGTAAAATGTAAATTAATTTTTTCACTAGGAATAAGTTGCGCTTTTCCTCCACCAGTAGCTCCACCTTTTAAGCCAAAAACAGGGCCGAGCGAAGGCTCTCTCAAAACCGCCATCGATTTCTTTCCTAACTTACAAAATGCATCATGCAGTCCAATACTAACTGTAGTTTTACCCTCGCCATAAGGAGTCGGATTAATGGCTGTAACCAAAATTAAATTAGAATTTTCTTTTTCCGTAAATCCACCCGTTATTTTTAAAACATCATGCCCATAACAGATCATATGATCCTCGGTTAATCCTAAATCTCTAGCAATTTCTTGAATATTCTTCATTCACTCATCCTCCCATTTTTCCAGACAATCAACACAATTCCTCCAATAGCTTCCAAAAGCAAAAGCAATAAACCAATCACCAAAAGAAACCAAGTTTGAAAAATCCATAATAAACTAATTCCCAAAAATAACATCTTAGTAACAATTGTAAGAATCAAAAACATAAACATCAATTTCTGATACAAGAACGAATATCGAAACAATAAATAACATTGCTTTAAATTTCCATTCTTCAATCTAATTATACCATGATCACTTGTAGATTCAGTATCAGAAAAAATAATTTGACACAAAACTTCCAAATCTGAAACAGCATCACTAATATAAACTGTTTCACCAGCGTAAATACGCTTTAAATGATAAAACCAAAAATTCCTTTTGTCAGTACTAAGTTCTCCATAACTATCATAAATCCCCAACGTCCTAGAAACCAACATCGTCACCTTCATTTGATCACGAGAAAACACACTCATATGAGAAATGCCTAAACGGTACAAATTCTGAATCACTTGTTCGTTCTGTAACGAAAGTTTATCTGACAAAATAACATATCCTAAAACCCGCTTACTTTCAGAAACATAAACAATGGTACCTGATTCATCGACATCAGGAACCAAAACCCCGTGTTCTAACAAAAAAGTAGCGCTACCAACTAATATTTTCCTTCGATTAAATATATAAGAAATCCCAAAATCACTTACCTGATAATGATGTCTTTTTTTTAAATCAACCTCAACATCCGGATATTCCTCTAAAATAGCTTTACTAACCCTTCCTACAAGTCCATATTCTCCATAAACAAGATATTTCTGAAATAAATCCACATCATCACAAACCACAGAAGTAACACTCAACTCCCCCAGAGTCAAAACTCCGGTCTTACTAAATACTATGTTAGAAACCCTAGATAAATTTAAAAAATCAGGAATATAAGAAACCACAATTCCCATACAATTTAACCTAGTCAAAATAACACTTAAAAACAACCTAGAAAAAATCGAATAACTAGTAAAGAAACCAACAAAGCCAAAACAAAAATAGTAAGAATGAAAAGGCAAAAATAACGAAATAAGCAAGTAAAGAGATAACAACAAATCCCCAACTCCAAACTGAAATTTTTTCTCAATCTGAACGGACCCGATACAACTTGAAAGAAAAAAGAGAGCATAAAAATAAATACTAAACACGAATAAAAAGAAAAGACTCAGATTAAGCTGTCCGTGAAACAAATAAAATCCAGCAAAACAAAGCACTAAAAAAATAGAAAAATCACGCTCTACTAAAAACAAAAACACCAAAAAAAAGAAGGGAATCACAAACGCAAAATTGACAAAAGAAGTTTCACTGAAAATCGTATTACACAAAATGAAACCAATACTAACCAATAGAAAGAAAACAAATAACAACTTTCTCATTTTACCACCCACTAAACACCTCTATGAATGTTTATTCTAGCAGAATAAAACAATAAAAACAAGGGATTTAAAGAAATCATAAATAGAGGTTATAACTAGTTACTCACATTTTGATCATTTATTTTTTTTATTATCTGCCTCTAGAAGCATTTTCGAATTCCACATCAAGTAGTCAAAATATAGATTATGGATACCGAACGATCAATTACCATACTTTAGTAGAAGACGTTAAAAAAATCAAGCTTCAACCAACTATTGATTAATCAAAACGAATACGAACGATAAAGAAGCATAATCAAAAAAGTGAATTTGTAGATAACACATTTTCACTTTTTTATTTCTTTAAAATTTTACTAAAACTCAAAGAATTTGACATTTTCTATTCATTATATTGCTTATAAATAAAACAATTAGTTTAAATTTCATAAAAATCTATTGCCCATTTTTTATAACGAGAAAATGATCATCATGATAATCAACAAGCAAAGACATTCCATAACGAACTTCATCATTAATTAATAATTTAGCTAGCTCTAACTCAATGGTTTTGCTAACTAGTCTCTTAAGTGGCCTAGCTCCATAAATAACATCATATCCATTTTCTATCAAATATGATCGACAAGCATCTGTTAATTCAATATGAATATTATGATCCTTCAAACGCTCTTCGATCTCACCAACCAGTTTATTCAAAATATCACCAATAGCTGATTTAGTCAATACATCAAAAACGATAACCTCATCAATACGATTAATAAATTCTGGTCTAAAATACTTTCTCACTTCATCCATAACTTGATTCGTATTGCCATCTAAGATATACTCACTACCAAGATTAGATGTCATAATAATAATCGTATTTTTAAAATCAACAGTTCGACCATTAGAATCAGTCACTCGACCATCATCAAGAATCTGTAAAAGCAAATTCAACACTTCAGGATGAGCTTTCTCAATTTCATCAAATAATACTATACTATAAGGATTTCTCCTAACAGCTTCTGTTAATTGCCCACCTTCTTCATATCCAACATATCCTGGTGGCGAACCAATCAAACGTGATACACTGAATTTTTCCATATACTCACTCATATCAATACGAATCATATGTCTCTCGTCATCAAATAACTCATAAGCCAAAGTCTTTGCTACTTCAGTCTTTCCTACTCCTGTTGGACCTAAAAAGATAAAAGAACCAATTGGCCTGTTAGGATCCTTAATTCCACTACGACTCTTAATAATCGCGTCGCTTACTAACTGAATTGCTCGATCTTGACCAATCACTCGCTTTTTCATATTTTCTTCCAAAGAAAGTAGTTTTTCTTTTTCTCCACTGACCAACTTACTAACAGGAATATGAGTCCATTTTGAAATAACCGAAGCAATATCATCACTAGTAACTGTATCACTTAGTATTTTATTTTTTTCCAAGCTATTCAAGTTAGCCAATTCTTTTTCCAGTGCTGGAATATCACCATGTCGAAGTTTAGCCGCTTTTTCCAAATCATAATCATTTTCTGCCTGTTCTAGATCAAATTTTGCTTGCTCAATTTCTTTTTTCTTAGCCTTGATTTTATCATTAATTGTTTTTTCTTGATCCCAAGCTGCACGTAATTCTTTTTCTTGATTTTTTAAATTTCCTAATGTCTAATTAATCGACTCTACTCGTTTTTTAGAAAGCTCATCTTTTTCTTTCTTAATAGCCTCTTTTTCAATCTGAAGTCTCATAATCTCACGAGTCAAAGTATCTAAACTAGTGGGTACAGAATCCATTTGAACACGAATAGTTGCACAAGCTTCATCCACTAAATCAATAGCTTTATCTGGTAAAAATCGATCTGTAATATAACGATTAGACAAAGATGCGGCTGTAATCAAAGCCTTATCTTGAATCGAAACCCCATGATGAATTTCAAAACGCTCTTTCAAACCACGCAAAATAGTAATAGTATCTTCAACAGTAGGAGGAGCTACCAAAATTTTTTGAAATCTTCGTTCTAAAGCCCCATCCTTTTCGATATATTTACGATACTCATTTAATGTAGTCGCTCCAATAACATGAATTTCCCCTCGCGCAAGCATTGGCTTCAAAATATTAGAAGTATCCATAGCACCTTCAGCACCAGTTCCAACAATCATATGAATCTCATCAATAAACATTATAATTTTACCTTCAGATTTTTTCACTTCATTCAAAACATTTTTCAAACGCTCTTCAAATTCACCACGATACTTTGCTCCTGCCACTAAACTGGCCATATCAAGTTCCCAAATAATTTTATCCTTTAAACTGCTCGGAACGTCTCCACGCACGATTCTAAGAGCCAAGCCTTCTACGATAGCAGTCTTTCCTACTCCTGGTTCCCCAATTAATACAGGATTATTTTTCGTTTTACGAGATAGAATTCTAGTAATACTCCGAATTTCCTCATCCCTCCCGATTACGGGATCTATCTTACCTTTTTTTACATCTTCAATGATATTACGACCATACTTTTCTAGAACATTTTCATTTTCCTGTTCTTTATTTGGATACATATAAATCACCTCACACTAATCATTATACTCCGAAATTAGCACTTGTCAATATAGAGTGCTAAAAAAGACAAAAAAAGACAACCCAAATTCTTCCCTAAATCCTACATATAGCAATTGATGAATAGATAGGGAAGCTGATCGATATCTGATTCATAATTTGATTATTTTCTGATGTTCTAAATAAAAAATAAAACAAAAAAAGAAAGTATTAATCAACTAATACTTTCAAAGCTCTTTGTAACTGCTTATCCGTATCCTTACTAGGATTTTTAATATAAGTATCATCAAGTTCAACAAAATCAGTTGGTTCAACTCCTACCTCATTAATCCAATTCCCATCTGGAGTCAACCATTTTTGAATCGTATACTTAACAGTAGCTCCACTATCTAATTGATAAGCCGTCTGTACGGTTCCTTTTCCGTAAGAATAAGTACCTACCACCTTCGCACCATAAGACTCTTTCAAAGCTGCCGCTAATATCTCAGAAGCAGAAGCACTAAATTTATCGATTAGTACCACAACCGGATAACTACGACTCGTTTTGGTAGTATCTTTTACTTTATTCACAATACCCTTAGTATCTAGCTGATACACAACCTCACCTTTTTCTAAAAAAACGGAAGAAATTTCAGTAACAACATTCAAATAACCACCAGTGTTTCCACGAACATCAATAATCAAAGAATCAATACCTTCTCCTTCAAGTTTTGTTAACTCTGTTAAAAACTGATGGTACGTATTACTCGCAAATACACTAATAACAAGATAACCAACCTTTTGATTTTGATAAGAAATAACCTCTCCAGTAACAGATGGAATATCCACTTCCTCACGATCCAATACAAAATTTAGTACTTGATCACCACGTTTAACACTAATCTTAACTTGTTCTTGATCAGAATTCTTAATTTCAGTTGCAATCTCACTTGCATTTTTACCACTGACATTAGTTGCCCCAACAGACAGAATAATATCTCCAACTTTCAAACCACTAACATATGCCGGAGTATTCTTAAAAACATTAGAAATAGATACCATACCATCTTCTATCTGCTGAATTTCTACCCCAATCCCAGTATATTTTCCTTGAACTTGCTCATTAAAATTTTGACTCTCCTCAGGACTCATATAAAAAGAATACTTATCATCTAAAAACTCAAGCATACCTTTAATTCCAGCATCTAAAAGACCACTTTCATCTATTTCTAAATAATAATGATCCTTAATATCATAATACGTCTTTACAAACTCCTCTAACTCACTAGGAATAATCTCCTTATCAGTTTCTTTTTCTATTTTCTTAATCTCCAATTTAGAAAGAAAACTCCCTAAAAAACCACCTAAAATTAAAGTAATAATCATAATCAAAATAACTTCAAGATAATTAAAGCCAGTTTTCTTCTCAATAACTACCTCACGAACCTTATCTATTTTTTCTTCTTCCTTTTTACTATTAAGTTCCTTTTCTAAATCAAACTCTACATTTTCAATCTTTTTATCTTCATCTTTTCTATCTTTCATAAAACACCTCTTTATGCTACCATTTCATTTTATCATAAAAACATAAATTTTAGAATTAAAAAAGAAGAAAAATAAGTTAAAACTTTTTAATAACAGCTATAGAAAGATGAGATCAATCTTCTTAAATTCCTATCCTCAACTAATCTTTAAACTGTTTGCTATATATATCATTCTTTCGATCATCTAATAATTAATCAACTTCTAATTCAACACACCATTAGAATATGAATATCAAAATAATAATTAAAAGATATACATTTAAGCTTCAAAGAATCAACTCAAATATCGACATCTACAATAATATACTCCCATCCTTAAAAAACAAAATCTTTAAGTTATCTAAACTTTTACTCAAAGAAAATATTATAGTAATTTTTAAAACAAGATAGACTATTTTTGTGAATCAATCAAAATTCTACCTTTTGGAAAAGATTTAACATAATTATCAGGCGAGGTCAAATCAGAATAGAGATTTAAAATCTCATTTTCTTCTACCCCTAAAAAGTTCATAATCCCTATAGCAGTTTCAAAAGAAATTTTGAAAAAACAATTCGGATCAGACAACAAACCTTTAATAACTTCACATTTTTCATAGTCTGAATCATCTGTTATACTAGCGATTTTATTTTTTAACAAAAATTCTATTTTCTCAATAGAACTCATAATATCACCTCTCTTATGTAAATTTTAACGATAAGTATAAACCCTCTTTCCATCAATATTTATGTAAATCTCAAAAGTTGCAACACCATCAACATCAACAAAGTGATGCTTAATATCAATAAGCCTTAGTTCGGCGTCTGTAAATACAGATTTAGAAATCTGTTTTAAATAACCTAGTCTTTCGAGCGAATCAAACGAATCTGGAATATTTCGTAATAAAAACAATTCTGTCTTACTATCGAAATCAATCTTTTTATCAAATAAAAACTTTGACAAAAAGTTTGTCACGTGATTGGCAGATCCAAATAAAGTTTCAGCTTTTTTCACGTTAACATCAAAATAATTATTAGTATTAGAATTAACATAATTTAAATTCCTATCAGTCTGGAGCCAATTTTCTTCAGTTATCCAAATAAGTCCGTTATTTTTTGCATCTTGTTGATCTTTTCCTGGATCACGACTAAGACGCTTACCAGAATTTTGCTTCGAAGTCATAACAAATCCAGATGTTGGATTTCCAATTTTAGAGTTAATTAAATCTGCCTCACGTCCAATTTTGTCAGTCGCATCTGCAATAATAATATTTCCATCTTGCAAATCAATTTCTACCCACTGATGAGCTTGAACTTTTCCCATAATTTTAACTTGATCAACTGAAAAACCTGCTTCAATTAATAACTCAGCAAAAAGAGAAGACCACCCAATACAAACAACACGATCACCATTCAATCTATCAAAAGAGAGATTTTGATTACTTGCTATAAGTTCTTCTTCTATTTTTAGCCCAAGAGAAGGATTCCACTTCATTCCATCACGCTTCATCTCACCAGCTTCTAGACAAGTCAGATCGTAATGTACTCTCTTGTTTAATTCATGATATAATTTTCTCACTTTAGACACAGGATCGAGAGAAAGATCAACTGTTTCTAAAATTTCTTGTTTCAATAGAATCCCATTTTTTTCATACTTACTATTAGTATTTAAATTAGAGTTACTAGTAGAAGCAGAAATAATAGGGATATCGCCCGTTTTATCTGGATCATACTCATTACGTAAATCCGAACTATTATCTAAATTACCTACTACTTCAGGAGAAACTACAGTTTCTACATCAGAATCAGTATTTAAATTAGAGTTACTATTAGAAGCAGAAATAATCGGGATCTCTTCCGTTTTATCCGAATCATACTCATTACGTAAATCTGAAATACTATCTAAATCGGTGTTCACATCATGATTTGGTGCCAATTTGATCATAAAGTCTCTATTTATATACGGTAAGAAACTTTGATACATTTCTTTATAATCAATAGAGTCAATATCCATAGCTTTATAGCGATCATAAAGGGTACTAAGCATATACATTGTATTTCCCTTGGAATAAGGGATAACTTTTTGCACCTCATCTAATAAATTAATTTTTTCATATCGATAAGGAGGAAATAAGCTCTTAAAGCCGTTTTCAGTAGAAGTAGTAGAATCAACAGCCGGCATTTCAGTATTCTTATCTACATTACTCTCTTTTAAACCTGAAATATTATTCGGATCACTTACTACTCCTAAAGAACCATTATCCATTTTATTTCCCACAGCATTACTAGCTGCCAATTGATGATAACTATCATCATTCAAATGCTTCATTGCATCATTTTCACCTACAGCAGCATTCTGAACCGGTAGTTCAGCCGTATTTTCCAAGTCACTTAATGGTTGTCTATTAGAACGATTAAACTTATCACTTAAAGTAGAAGAAATCTTAGTTTTAATATCTGATAAGCCCTTTTTAGAAACTAAAGATTTCATATATTTTAACTGATTAATAATAGATTCAGTTTCACAACCCAACCCTATTAAAACAACCTCTGCTCCTCGTCTAGCAGCATTCAACTTAGAATCTGAGATGTCAGGAGTAAAATTTTCATACTCATCTGCAGATATTTCTTTGTAAACTAAATTACCATTATCATTAACCAAACCAAGGTAAGCAATTTCTGCATCCTCTCTTTTAAATTGATAATCACCCAAATGAGCCACAGCAGAATCAAATCTTCTATACACAAAATCTTCAGAATTAAAGTTTTTAATTTTCACTGCTACTCTTTTAGGTTCGAAATGAGGCAAATTAACACAAGTAGCTTCAAAAGAAGGAACCCCAGCAAAAAAGAAACTTTTTTTAGCACCATAAGATGTAAAAAAATCCCCACTCTTAACATATTCACTACTCAAAATCTTCTGTGCTGCTTCTGGAGTAGTGAAATGGTATAACCCATCATTAACTGCTTTATTTTTCAAATCAACATTATTGTTTAAAGAAAAATATTTAAATCTCCCTGCATAATTTAAAACACCAGCAGGAACACCTGCCAAACCCTTCACAAAACTAGCACGATCTTTCAACAAATCATCTAAGGCAAAACTAACATTTTCACTCATCTGTTTTGGGTCTAAAGTAGAAACAGGTTGAGTATCAAGCAAAAATTTAGAACCAACTAAAGATACGGAATTAGTAACACCAGCAGAAACACCTCCATAAATAAAAGAAGTATAAAGCTCAGTAAAAAGTTGATTATAATTAACATCCTGATCTAATATACCAGCTTTAATTCCCGTATCAATAAGAGTTTGAACGCTTTCCTCAGAACCTTCCTTACAAGCATTCAAAGCAAGAGCTTTAAGAGACTTTACATCCACATCGCTAAGTCCTGGAATACCTCCCAAAAATTTTCCCAAAAGAACCTCAGAAGCAGAAGATAAAAAACCATATGTAAAAGCATCAAAACCATTAGCACCCTCGACCAATGCCATATGAGATGCATTTCCAAAATGAGAAACCCCCATCGCACCTAAACCTAAAGGTGGACACAACGCATTAATCAATATAGAAGGAGCCATATTACCCAGAGATTGTGAAATTTGATAAGAATGTTCAGAAAGCCAACTATATTCATCTGTCTGAAGTTGACTCAAAATATACATAGTTTCATATTCATCTACACTATATGAAGTGGAGACATCACAACCTAGCATATCTAAAATAGAATCACCAAGATAGCCAAACCCAGCAAAAAAGTTACCAACACCATCACCAAAACCCTTACCTATAACCTTCAAATGATTCAAAAGAAAAGACGATAGATCACTTTGTTTCGATAATGACTTTAAAAATTCTTCTGCTTTCTGCATCCCTACAGTTTGATTAATCTGATACTCAATAGTCTTCAAATACTGATTAGCTGCGTCAATACCCTCATTAGCGTATATATAATTATATCTTTTTTCTAACCCAGGATTAGTTTTCGATGCATAAACTAAATTAACCAATTCCTTCCAATTATAAATATCATCAGCAGTTTTAAACCCATCGGTCTCAATATAAGACTTAACAAACGCTAAAGGACTAACCTCTCCATTTTGTTGACAATAATCACTATAAGAAATACTTAATACGTCCGTGTTATGAAAAATAGACGAATCTACTTGCTCATCATAATGAAAAGTCTGATAATCATTTAACAATTCCAAGCAATCATAAGAAAGAGAATTTAAAGATTGATCAATTGTCCTAAGAGATGTCGAACAATTAGCCATATCTTGTTTCAATACAGAAAGTTCCTCTTTAAGTTCATCTATGGAATTAAAACCACTTTCTTTCAGTGCTTTTTCAACCTGATTAAGAATAGTAGAAGAAACAGCAGCATAAGAGTTAACTAACGACTTATACCCTACAGAAGCTGCAGCATAGCTACTTTTAATTTCATACATATTATCATATTGAATAGCAATCTGACGCAATTCATCATAACGATCTTTTACCCCATCATACATAGACTGATAGAAAGATCTTTCACTATCAAGAGCACGTTTTAGTTCAGTCACAACAGAATTATAATACTCTTCCGATCCAAGTGAAAGATTATTCAAATCAACCTCTTCTACTTCATCAATCAATTTTTGAGTAATATTGAGATTCGTATTTTCAACAACAAAACTACTCATATCTAATGCTTCAACACTAGAACCAGAAGCATTCACTACATCAGAAGAAAAAGATGTCGTATTTTGAGGTTTAGAACTATCAGAAAGTTTATCAATAGACTTACTTAGACCATTCGATAACACCGTATTGATTTTTACTACATTATCCATAAAATTTCACCTTTTTACTAAAAATTACCAAAAGTAGTTATCACGAAAAAAATCAAAGAAAAATTTTTTCCATCATCTACCAATTCAAAATGGTAATTTTGTTAATCTGGACATAACCAAATAATAAGGTCTGATCCGAAGATACCCACCTTTATGATACAAACACCTTGAATAATTATATTTTTTACCACCACGTAACATAACTACCACACAGTTCTCATACTTCGTATTTTTTCCTATACATGCAGTTCAATAATCACAACATATTTATATAATAAAATTAATTTGCAAATATAAGGCAACAAAGAGCAATCATTATTACCCTATATTCGAAAAAAAATATATTTTTTCGAACATCATTCTAATTAGCGGCAAAAGCTTCAGATACTTTTCCTTCAGTATTAGAGTAGTTTTGTACAGTAGTATCAATTGCTGTTTTAGTTTCAGTTGCAATACTCTGAGCAGCATCATCAATTTTATTTTTAATAGTAGCTAACGAATTAATTAAATTAGACGCTTGATCTCCACCCATAAAACCACATTGGTCAACTGCCGACTGTGCACTAGATAAAGCTGATTTAGCAGATTCAACAATTGTTGATAATTTACCAGCTACTGTTAAAGCTTCATTCAAATCAATTCCTCTCACACCGCCAATATTCTCTTGAATAACACTAGTATCCATAGTCTTAGAAATGCCAGAAAATGGAGAAGGACTAAAAGAAGAATCAGTAGCTGAAGCCCATGCTTGAGCAGCACTATTCATAGCAGAAACAACGCTTTCAAAAATTTTGTTAGAATTAGAAATCAATTGATCAACTGCTGGTTTGAATGCTGTATTAAAAAAAGTTTGCGCCTGAGTACAAGCCCACTTATCAGCCATACCTCCTATAAATTGTTGTTGCATATCATCCCCCAATGCCTTAATTAAGTTATCATAAGACGATTTAACCGAATTAATAGATTGAGTTACTATCTGCGGATCAAATCCTGTAAGTGCCATATTTTATACCTCCTTGATACATTACACTACTATTTAACCACACCCCC
>JAQXIG010000029.1 GCA_029007685.1 bacterium
AGTAGTAAAGGAAATAATCGAGGAACAGGACTTTATCTAGTAGGAGGAATAGTGAAGAGAAGTCCACTATTTGAGAAAGAAACTAGTCTACTACACGAATATTTCGTACAGACCTTAACCATTCATCCTAAAAAATAGAAAGGTCTATTATCCCATAAAAGTAAAACCCCTTAATTTACAGATGACATGATTCATGTTATAATGAACATAATGAGGTGGTAAGATGTTTGGGGCAGATATTGATCATATTATTAAAATAGTCTTAGTTACATTTGTTTTTAGTATATGTATTATGCCAATAATGAAAAAAATAGCTCATCATATTGGCGCTATTGATATACCAAGAAGCACAGAGCAAAACAGACACATTCATAAAAAGCCAATTCCTAAATTAGGAGGACTAGGAATCTTTCTAGCCTTTATCTTTGGTTACATGTTGTTTGGTCAGCACAGTATAAAAATGAATGCAATTCTAATAGGAAGTTTTGTAATCGTATTAACAGGAATTATAGATGATATTAATGATCTAAGAGCATCAAGACAGTTAATAGGACAATTAATAGCAGCTACCATTATTGTATTTTATGGAGGTATTGTTTTAACAGATCTATCAGCATTTGGCTTAAGTTTTCATTTTGGGAATTTATCCAAATTAGTTACAATATTATTCATTGTTGGATGTATTAATATAATAAACTTTACGGATGGTTTAGATGGCCTGAGTGGCGGAGTAACATCAATCTTTTATTTAACAACAGGAATCATTTGTTTTTATCAAGGAAGAATCGGGACATTAGAGATTACTTTAACGTTCATTATGCTAGGAGCAACTTTAGGATTTTTGGTTCACAATTTTTATCCGGCAAAAATATTTGCAGGTTGCTGTAGCCAGTTTATGGGATTCATCATAGCTGTAATCTCACTGCTAGGGTTCAAAGGAACGGCTTTAACCTCATTGTTTGTTCCAATATTAATATTAGGCTTACCAATATTAGATACCTTATTCGCAATCATTCGTAGAACCTTAAAAGGACAACCGATTTTTGCTGCCGATAAACAACATTTTCATCATCAGCTATTAGGAAGATTTTCACAACGAACAGCAGTATTAATTATATACGGTATTAATATACTCTTTGCTTTAACGTCGATTTTTTATGTACTAAAAGATCCAACAGCAGCAAAAACAGTTTATATTATTTTAATTATTATTGTAATTTGGTTTGTATGTTTTACAAGTATCATAACAGATAAAAAACCGAAATTAAAAAATCTGAAAAAAAAGTTAAAAAAAGAGGCTCGAAAAAAGAAGTAGTCTCTTTTTTTGAAAAATAAAAAAGAAAGAAAAGGGATAAAATGTTAAATTTTATAATATATGAAGAGGAAAAGGAATGTAGAGAAAAATATGTCAGTATAATTTTAAGAATAATGGGTAAGAAAAATGATCACTATCAAATAGTGGAATTTGAAAAATATAATGAAAAAGTTAAAAAACAAATATATGGATTAATAGGTAATAAAATTTATATTTTAGATATTGAAGTACCAGGAAAAAGTGGATTGGATTTAGCTCGAGAAATTAGAGATTCAGGAGATTGGGAAAGTCCTATTATTATTGTTTCCACCCATAGTCATCTCAAAATGAATAGCTTTACCAATCGACTACTAACATTAGATTTTATATCAAAATATGATAATTTAGAAGACAATTTGAAAAAAGCTATTCTAGCAGGATACTCAATATTAGAAAATTATAAAACTTATTCATTTCAAAAAGGAGATGAGATATATAAAATTCCATACAATGATATTCTATATATTAAAAAGACACCTGAAGAATATTATACAATTATGGGATTAAAAGGAAGAAAGGTTGAACTAATAGATGGAATTGGAAAAATTTACAAAAAATTAGAGAAAGATCCAAGATTTTTTAGAAGCCATAGAGGATGTATTATTAATTTGAATAATGTAAAAAGTGTAGATTTTGTGAAAAATATAATAAAATTTTCAGAGGACGAGGTAGATTTGATTTCCAGAGATAAAAGAAAAGAATTAAAAGATAAACTATGTAATGAACAAATAGTGAGATAATAGATAACTAATTAACAAAAAGTTATCTATTTTTTGATGTACAAAAAAAGAAAAATGTGATAACATCGTATAGATCTAAAAATAGAGAGAGTTTTTAAGTAAAGAAAGAAGTAAGGAGTGAAGAAATGCTGGATCCAA
>JAQXIG010000030.1 GCA_029007685.1 bacterium
TTTTATTATTTCTTTTTTTTGTTTACTTTTATATCGTTTTATGATTGGTCATTTAAAAGAAAAAAGATATGTTGACCTGTTTTTTTCTTTGTTATTAATTCTGATGTCTGGACTTTTACTGATTTATTCGAATCATATGATGGGATTATTATTTCTAGATATTCCGATTCTATTGGGATATCTTAAAAAGCACAGGTTTGATTCAATTTTATTATCGATTCTGTTTATATTTATCATCATACAGAAAATGCCTATGTATTTACTATTTTATGTAGCTAAATATTGTTGTTATTTGATTGGAGATATTCTACTTCATCATAAAAGCGATAAATTGTTTCAATATTTTATTTGGATTCAGAGCTTTTTCTTAACTTATTTTAGTTTTCAGTATTATGTTCAAAATGTTTCTATTACATTGTTGATGATATTAGGAATCTCAGTTTCATTTTATTTTTTATTGACTTGGCTTTTAGCGTTGTTGAATTTACAATATGAAGATTATTCCTTGAATAAGTGGGAGAGAGATAAAAGTATTTTTAAGATTACGCATGAGATTAAAAACCCTATTGCAGTATGTAAGGGATATTTGGATATGTTAGATATTCGCGATGCTAATAAAGTAGAACGATATATTCCTGTAATTAAAAGTGAAATTAATAGAACTCTTATTATCATGGAAGATTTTTTAACTTTAAATAATATGTCAATTCGAAAGGAAATTTTAGATATTTATTTGTTGATAGAAGATGTTCAAAAAACAACGGAACGTTTACTTCAGGAAAAAGGCATTATGTTAAAAGTACCTAGTACCTTGGATGAACTATACTTGATTGGGGATTATGATCGCTTAAAACAGGTATTTATTAATTTAATTAAAAATGCTTATGAAGCTCATGCCACGGTAATCGAAATTCATCTTAGTGTTAAGAAAAATCAACTAAAAATTGTGATTCAGGATAATGGGGAAGGAATGGATGCCGTTAGTTTGAAAAGGTTAGGAGAAATTTTTTACACAACGAAACAATCTGGGACAGGAATAGGAGTTAGCTTATCTAGAGAGATTATTAGCTTGCATCATGGTGATATTCATTATCAATCTAAAGTACATGAAGGAACTAGCGCTACAATTATGTTGCCAGTAGAAGTGGGATTACTTTCTTAAGATTAAAAAAGTTTAGCATAAGCTAAACTTTTATATTGCTCTATATTCATCTATATTTTTGAAAGGATTTTTTGGATCAATTTTGTCTATAAACAAGATACCATTTAAATGATCGATTTCATGTTGGAAAGCAATGGCTAATTCTTCGCGGGCTCTAATTTTGATTTTGTTACCATCGATGTCGTATCCTTCAATGGTTACTCTAGCATATCTTGGTACAATACCATCACATTCACGATTGACACTTAAACATCCCTCTCCTGTTTCTACATATATTATTTCCTCAGAATTGGAAATGATTTTAGGGTTAATGATGATATAGGAATCAAAACTATCTTTTACCTCTTGTACAATTACAATATATCGTTTAGGAACTCCAATTTGAATAGCAGCCATTCCCATTCCTGGCCTTAAATCATATTTTTCAGCTCTTTCTTCGATTTGACTATTAATTAAGTATTCTTCCATGAGCTCTATATTTTTAATATCTTCTGGATCTAGGGGAAAAGTAACTTCTTTGCTAATTTGACGTAATCTTTGATCTTTTTCATCTAATATATCTTTCATTCTTAGCATAGTCTCACCTACCTCTTCTGTATTTTATCATTCTTTTAAAACTTTGTGAAGAAAAAATGTCGTAATTTGTAGTTGATTTCTAATAAAAAATATCACCTTTTTATGTTGGTGATATCTTCTTTTTTAACGAGTGAATCTAGAACCGATCACGATTACTAATAAAATGAATAATACTAATACAATAGCATAGTTTGAATTGTTATGGCATCCACATCCTCCATAAGGATAATAAGGGGCAAATGCTGGAGTAGCATAGCTACCGCATCCGCAGCTAGAACCAAAAGATCCTCCGTAATTGTACATAACTTTCCCTCCTTTTCGTTATCTAATATAGAATATTCCAAATGGGTCAAATGTGTTATTATAAAAGTCTAATTATGAGATTATCGTGTTTGCTTTTGAATAATTGAAATATATATTTAATTCTATTTTATGTCTTTGAAAAAATTTATTCGGATATTTACTTTCTATATTTTAAAGATTCAGTTCACTTTATGATTTTCTTAACACTTTTTTTGTTAATGGGTGAAGGTTTTTCTGGATTTTGGATTTCAAAAAAATAAAGTTTGTGGTATGATGAAAAAGTATAATAGGTGATAAAGGAGTGCATTTAGATGAGAAAAATATGGAGAAATATTGACAAACCTTTATTAATTATCTCTATTATCCTTTTTATTATTGGATTAATTATGATTTTTTCTTCTTCTAATATTACTGCTTTTATGAAATATAGTGCGAGCCCTTATCGATACTTTTTTAAACAAAGCTTATTTTTGATTTTTAGTTTAGTGATTACTATTTTTATTATTCCATTTCATAGTAAAAGCTATAGAATCTTTTCTACAATGGGGGTTTATTTGATCGGTGCTTTACTTATTTTGCTGTTGATATATGGAACAGTTAAGAACGCTGCGATTAATTGGATAGATTTAGGTTTTTTTTCTATTCAACCTAGTGAGTTTGCCAAAATTATTATTATCCTTTGGCTAGCTAGTTATTATGAAAGTAATAAACATAAATTGAATAGTTATTTGGTTGTTTTGTATCCTATTTTTGTTTCGCTGATCCTTGCAGGATTGATTTTTGTACAACCTGATCTAGGAACTACGATCATTTTCTCAGTATTAGTAGCAAGTTTATTCTTTATGGCTCCTATTTCTAAGGAAATTCGTAATAAAGTTCTTTTACTATTATGTAGCTGTATTTTATTGTTTATGATTGTTTTTACTAGTAGTGGAAATTCTTTATTGAATGATCGGCAAAGACAACGCTTTGATTTTAGTAATCCTTGTAGTGAAGAGAAATTTTATAGTTATGGAAATCAGGTCTGTAATGGATATATTGCGATTAATCATGGTGGTTTTAATGGAGTAGGACTTGGGAATAGTACTCAAAAATATTTGTATTTGCCTGAAGCGCATACTGATTTTATTTTTGCGATTGTAATGGAAGAAATGGGATTTTTATTTGCAATTGTTATTTTTGGACTCTATTTTTTTCTAATTGGGCGAATTATTAAGATTGCAAAACAAAGTTATAATACTAGAGGATTTTTAATTTGTATGGGAGTGGCGATTTATATTTTGCTTCATATTGTGGTTAATTTAGGAGGAATTTTGGGATTGATGCCAATGACAGGTGTTCCCCTTCCGTTTATGAGTTATGGTGGAAGTTTTGCGATGTGTTTGATTTTTGCTTTGTGTTTTGTACAAAGAATTAATATTGAAAATAGAATGTATTATGAAAAAGTGAAAAAAGTGAAGTGAACTGGCAATTTGTTTGGAATAATCTCAGTAGGAGGTTATTTTTTATGGAAAAACTGATAGAGTGGTTTGGGTATCATCAGAGGAAAATATGGATCTTAGGTGGAATCATGTTGTTTTCTATATTGATACTTGGTTGTGGGGTATTTTATTATCTGCAACTGGATCATGAACAACATGTAGATGATGGCTCTTATAATTTGGAAGAATTAGCGATAAATATGGAAAAGGATGGTGAAGTGGTTCAAGATGAAGAGGAAACTGTAAAGGTGGATATTAAAGGTGCAGTTCATTCACCAGGGGTAGTTGAGGTGTCTATACATAGTAGAGTAATGGATGTGATTGTTGCAGCTGGGGGAGTATTAGATTATGCTGATGTATCAGTACTGAATCTTTCAAAAAGGGTCTTTGATGAAATGGTTATCATTGTCTATACTAAGGATGAAGTTCGTAATTTTGTGAAAGTGAAAGAGGAGGAGCAAGTTAAGCAGGAAAGTTGTGTCATTGTGGAAGAAAAAATTGTGAATCATGCTTGCATATGTGAGAACATCGACGATGAGTTAGCAAATACCACAGATCAAGGAAAGGATTCTGGATCTCCTAATTCTATTATTTCTTTAAATAATGCTACTTTAGAGGAATTAATGACTTTACCTGGGATAGGAGAGAGTAAGGCCCAAGCCATCATTAGTTATCGTGATTCTAAGGGGAATTTTCAAACTATTGAGGAACTAAAAGAAGTAAAAGGTATTGGAGACAGTCTTTTTGAAGATATTAAGGATCGTATTACAGTGTAAAGTCATTTATTATTGTCTTTTTTTTGTTACGATTATTTATGCTATCTTTTCTTTTGGTAGAGATGAGAGCAGCAAATTTGATGGGACTGAAAATTATATAGAAGGTGTTATTACCAAAATAAATATGAAATCCACCCATCTTGCTTTAGAACTCCAATCTTTAGAGAAGGTAACAGTAACTTATTATTCGGAGAATTGTATCCAAGATAATTATCGAATTGGAGATATTGTTTCTATCGTTGGTACCTTAGAAAAGCCTAGTCATAATACGATTCCTAATTTGTTTGATTATGCAGATTATTTGAAATATAAACAGATTTATTGGATTGTTCGAGCAGATTCGATTCATAAGATAGGAAAGAGTAATCATATTTATTATCTTTTTAAAAATTGGATGATCGATAGAATTGATACCTATCAAAGTGCCAATTATCTTAAAACATTTTTACTTGGAGATACCCAAGGTATTTCAGATTCTGTTATCAATAGTTATCAATATAATGGAATTAGTCATCTTTTTTCGATTTCTGGAATGCATATTACATTGTTGAGTTCGATTTTTTTATTTTTGTTAAAACGTATTTTTTCTATGAATTTTTCGCGTATATTTTCATGTATTTTGTTATTTTTCTATATGCTATTAGTTGGGTGTTCTTCTAGTATTCGGGCCGTTATCTTTTTTATTTTACTTACCTTTTATAAATGTTTTCATATTAAAATGTCAACTTCTTATATATTTTTGTTAATGATTTGTTTGGTTACTTTGTATCGTCCGTTTATTCTAATGGATGTTGGTTTTCAGTACTCTAGTATTATTAGTTTTTATCTTTTACAGATGAAGAAAGAAGAGCAAAGATTTTGGAAGAAATTATTTATTACATCTATTTTTTCTTTTCTGATTAGTTTTCCGATTAGTGTCTATTATTTTTATCAAGTCAATTTTCTAAGTGTTTTTTATAATTTGTTTTTTGTTCCAGTTGTTTCTACTCTTATCTTTCCTTTTAGTTTGATCACCTTTTTATTTCCTTGTTTGGATCCATTTTTTTGTTGGATGACGAAACTAATAGAGAATATTTCTTGGTTTTGTTCTACTATATCTATAGGTGTCGTTCATTTTATGAGACCATCTCTTATCTTTATTATTATTTATTATTTGATATTATTTTTTGTATTAAAAAATAAAAAATATTGTAAGATGATTTTAGCTTTTCTTATTTTGTTTTTATATTGTGCTCCTATTTTAGTGGTTTCTGATCGAGTGATGATGATCGATGTTGGCCAAGGAGATTGTTTTTTGATTCAATCAAAAAGAAAAACGGTGTTAATGGATACTGGTGGTAAGTTTGCGTTTGGAACGACTAAAACAGATCTAGCGAAAGATCAGTTGATTCCTTTTTTTCACTCCATAGGAATTACAAAAATAGATTATTTGATACTATCTCATGGAGATTACGATCATATGGGAGAAGCAATTAATTTAGTTAATAACTTTAAGGTAGAGAAGGTTATATTTAATTGTGGCGAGTTTAATGATTTAGAACAAGATTTAATAAAAGTTTTAGATATGATGAAAATATCATATTATTCATGCATTAAAGAATTAAATATTGGTGATAATAAATTATATTTTTTGAATAACAAAATATATGATAATGAAAATGATAATAGTAATGTTATCTATACAGAAATAAATAGTTATAAATTTATGTTTATGGGAGATGCAGGAGTAGAAGTGGAAGAAGATTTAATTGAAAAGTATAATCTAAGAGATATTGATATTTTAAAAGTTGGACATCATGGAAGCAAGACAAGTTCTAGTAAAACATTTATTGATGAGATTAATCCTAAATTTTCAATTATTTCAGTAGGTAAGAATAATCGATATGGACATCCTAATGATAATGTATTAGATAATTTAGAAGGTAGTAAGATTTATAGAACAGATCAAGATGGAAGTGTTATGCTAAAAATAAAGAAAAACAAATTAGAGATTGAAACTTGCACACCATAGAAAGGAGTAATATGAATTATTATAACGAGATAAAAAATAAATTAATTGATAATGAAGTATATTTAAGAGTTAAAGATTATTCAAAAGAAAGACATAAAGTAATTACTTATTTTGAGATAGGTAAATTATTAAATGAAGCCGGTGGAAAATATGGAGATAACATAATTGATGAATATTCTAAGAAATTAGTTGTGGATGTAGGTAAAAAATACAATCGAAGAACATTGTTTAGAATGAAACAATTTTATACTGTGTTT
>JAQXIG010000031.1 GCA_029007685.1 bacterium
ATTGATGATGCGATTTCTATTGAGAAATTAGAAAATGGTCATTATCGTTTGGGGGTTCATATTGCTGATGTTAGTTACTATGTTGAGGAAGATAGTCCACTTGATGTTAATGCTATGAATCGAGGTACTAGTGTCTATTTAGTGGACCGAGTAATTCCAATGCTTCCGCATCAGCTTTCTAATGGGATTTGTTCTTTAAATGAGGGAGTAGATCGCTTGGCTGTTTCTTGTATTATGGAAATTGATGAAAGGGCTAGAATTGTAGATTATGATATTAAGGAAAGTGTTATTTGTTCTCGTAAAAAAATGACTTATACAGCAGTTAATTCTATTTTAGAAAACAATATTATACCAGACGGGTATGCAGAGTTTGTACCAACTTTAAAATTGATGGCAGAATTAGCAGAGATTTTAAGACGAGAAAAATTAGCTAGAGGTTATTTGGACTTTGATGTTGACGAGGCTAAAATTATTGTTGATGAAAATTGTCATCCGATTGATATTAAAGTACGTGAACGTGGTGTTGGGGAAAACTTAATTGAAGATTTTATGATTATTGCGAATGAATGTATTGCAACTCATATTTTTTATCTGGATTTAGTTGGAATCTACCGTATTCATGAAGTTCCAGAGGAAGAAAAAATTAGAGAATTTTTATCTTATATTGGTACTTTAGGTTATTCTTATCATGGTAATGTTAAGGATGTTAGTCCTAAAGTAGTGCAGGGAATTTTGAACTTCTTGAAAGATAAAAAAGAATGTAAAATTTTATCTAGTTTGTTATTAAGAAGTATGAAAAAAGCAGTTTATAGTACTAATAATGTTGGTCATTATGGGCTAGCTAGTAAAATTTATACACATTTTACTTCTCCTATTCGTCGTTACCCTGATACGACTATTCATCGTCTATTAAAGAAATATGTATTTCATCCTGATATAAATGTTGATTCGTTACATCATTTGGAATCAAAACTTGTTTTCATTGCTGAAAATTCTTCTTTGCGTGAGCGTGCTTCTATTAATTGTGAACGTGAAGTTGAGGATATGAAAATGGCTGAATATATGGAAGATCATATTGGAGAAGAATTTGATGGTATGATTGCCAGTCTTACTAATTTTGGGATGTTTATTCAATTGGATAATTTAGTGGAAGGGATGTGTCGTTATCAAGATATGAATGATTATTTTCATTTTGATGAAAAAACAATGACGGTTAGTGGTGAGAGAACTCATGTTTGTTATCATCTTGGAGATAAGGTTAGGGTAAGAGTAGTTGCTGCCTCTAAAGAGATGCAAACGATTGATTTTAAAATTGTGGATCGTAATCATTTGGATTTGAATTCTTCAGAATCAAAAAATAAAAATTTTAGTTTAGAGAAAATGTAAGTATGAAAAAACGGATTTTTGCATGTTATTTTTTAGTATTATGTTTACTTTTTGTGGAATTAATGGGCTTGATTATATATTGTACTATTGGTGATAAATATTCTGAAAATTTGGAAAAAGTGGAATCTAAAATTGAAGAAAGAGAACCTGTTTTAGAAGTTCCAATTATAGAAAAATCCTCTTTGTTTATGGTAGGAGATGTCTTGATTCATGGGGCTGTATATGCAGATGCTGATATGGGTAATGGGTATGACTTTACGCCGATGTTGGAAGAATTTGAAGAAATTGTTGCGTCTCATGATTTGTCTTTTTATAATCAGGAAAGCATTTTAGGTGGGTCTCAGCTTGGTGTATCTAGTTATCCACGATTTAATTCTCCTGATGAAGTTGGGGATGCTTTTAGAGAGGTTGGATTTAATTTGGTTTCTTTAGCAAACAATCATACGTTAGATAAGGGGGAACAAGCTATTTTAAATTCTAAACATTATTGGGATTCTCATCATATTTATACGGCTGGATCTTATTCATCATGGAATGATAGAAATACGATTCGAATTAAAGAAGTGAACGGGATTCGTTATGTCATGTTTGCTTATACCGATCATACTAATGGTCTTTTAGTTCCTTCTGGAAAGGAATATTTAGTGGATGTTTATTCAGAAGCTAAAGTTAAAGCTGATGTTGAAACTGTTCGTGATCAAGTTGACGTTGTTTTGGTTTCGATGCATTGGGGTGATGAGTATTCTCATAGTGTTAGTAATAGGCAACGTCAAATTGCATCACAATTAGCTAGTTTAGGTGTTGATATTATTATTGGGCATCATCCTCATGTTGTGGAGCCTATTGAATATTTAGGAGATACTTTGGTAATATATTCTTTGGGTAACTTTCTGTCAGCTCAAAGGGGAGTTGAAAAATTAACAGGGTTGATGGTTTCTTTGGATATTGTAAAGACCACTTATCAAGGAGTGGTTGATATTTCTTTGAATAATATTAAAGTGGGGCTTACTTATACTCAATAGTGATTATGTGAATGGATATCGTACTAATTTTAAAGTCTACCCTTATCAAAAATTAAATGATTTGATTTTACCAAATTATCAAATGTATTATAATAAATATATGGATTTTGTTTTGCAAAATAAGTTGAATATTGAAAGATGGTGATGTAGTGGAAATATTAAATAGAGTAGCTAGACATGATTATTTTATTGAAGATGAATATGAATGTGGAATGGTACTTAAGGGTACTGAGATTAAATCTATTCGAGATGGAAAGGCTAATATTAAAGATAGCTATGCAATTATTCGTAATGGAGAATGTTTTTTATTAAATATGTTTATTAGTCCTTATAAAGAGGGAAATATTTTTAATCATCAGGAGACTCGAACCAGAAAGTTATTGCTTCATAAAGGTGAGATTCTTAAGCTTCATAATAAGATTCGTTTGGAGGGATATGCACTTATTCCTTTGAAAGTTTATTTTGTGAAAGGACGGGCTAAGCTTTTACTTGGGTTATGTAAAGGTAAGAAAGCTTATGATAAGAGAGAATCTTTGAAAGAGAAAGATATGAAAAGACAAATAGCACGAGCTAATAAGGAGAGATATAGATGAAAAATGATCAAGAGTATATTATTGTAGAAATTATTCCAGAGGCTATCTCTCCTGATAAGGGGAATCTTGTGCAGATATCAGCTCTTCGTTTGAAAGGGTTACAACTATTAGATCGTTTTGATTGTCGTTTGAGTGAAGATAAGATTTGCAATTTAGACATCAGAGAATTAATTTCTTATGATGTGGATAAATTTCAATATTTTGATTCAACTAAGTCCTTATTAGATTCTTTTCAGAAATGGGTTGTTGATCTTCCTATATATATATTGGATAATGAGTATACAAAAAATTTTTTAGCTAGTATTTCTAATGAGAAGCGGATGATTCATGATGTTTTAGGAATGGAATATAGTGATGATTTTATTGATAAGATCATTGATAAATATCATTTAGAACCGAGTAATTATATTGTAGATTTATTATATGAAGCTTTTATTTATGAAAGTAATCATTAGTTTTTTATGGGGTGTTGGTTATATTAGGAATAATGTTTTTTCACTTTATGATAGCATGATGTGGTATATTAGTTATGTTATATTGAAAAGGTTATGGAGTATGGTTTGTTGTTGTAGCCTTTCATGATAGTGAATGTTATATTAGTACGGATTATCATGGAAAATTATCTTCTCAAATTATGGAAACTGGTTCTTTTATTTAGAACTCTTTTTCTAATGATAGGCTTCATTTACGAAGGAATCTATCATTGATTATCGAGGATCCTTGGAATATGAACCAAGCAATATTTATGGTAATATTTTTTTGTTAGTAGATAGAGTTGTTATAATTGATGGTATTTCAGGTAGTACTCATGATTATACTTTAGAAAATTTTTCATAATTACTTTGGAAGGAAAATCTTCTAAATAGCTATCAGTATATTGAAAATAAATCTGGGAAAAGCAATTATGGAATTTTTATATTCCTAATTCTATGTTGGATCATTTTTACAAGTTGTTCGTTTTTATTTGTTTTATTCTGAACTTTTTGAACAAGATTTATACTATTAGACTGGCATTTTTTTTGGTTGAAAAAATATGATTATCATGATATAATCTGATATACATGGGGATGTTTAGGTTTCGACGGGATTAATAGGGCTTAAATGGCAAGTAGATGGCAATCTTAAAATGCATCAGTTAAATATAACTGGAAACAATTATTCAATGGCTTACGCTGCTTAATTAGCAATATAGCGTGGCGCTTCTTTAATAGTTTTACCTACGAACTATCTAGGAGGCTCGATTTGGTAGGTTATATTATTATCTAGTCTTGAGATGATAATGAATTTTAAAGACTGGCTATGGAATAGTTCGTTAACTAATGGTTTCATAGTAAGATTTTTTAGTTAACTAAACTTGTAGAAGTTTATGATCCATTAATTTCGGACACGAGTTCGATTCTCGTCATCTCCACCAGATTGATAGGAAACTCGGACACATCCTGAGTTTAAGTAATAGATTTGCTAACTAGAAATAGTTAGTTTTTTTCTACTTAAAACGAAAGGATGAGTGATAATTATGTTTGAGATAGAAACAAAAGAACTAAAAATAAGTGATGAACTTAATAGAAAGATAGATATGATATGTCGGTTTGCTTGTGTTAAGTATGAATTTATACCAGGTAATATTAAATCAATAAAAAATACCAATATTGCCTATGTAAAGCCTCATATCTTAAAAGTTAAAGGAAATGATTACTTAATACTAGAAGAATGTGAAGAGGTCTTTATAAATGGCTATAATAAGAAAATCATAACTCTATAGAAGATTTAAGAAAACGAGTTAAAACTCAAAATGAAGAAATAAATGATTTAAGATATGATTTAAATAACAAAGAGAATGAAACATCATCTTTAAAATCTAAAATAAAAGATTTAAAAGATACAATAGATTACTTGAAAGATAAATTTCAAAGAGTAGTAAAATTCATTCACGATAAAATACATGGTATATTTGGTGATAAAGACGATAAATATAAAGAAATGGCTGACAATTTATTTATTAATGGTATTATGGACGAAAATGAATATACTAGTGTATCAATAAAAAAAATCGTGATGATTTTGAACGATAAATACATTATTATATGATATAATTATGATAATGGAGGTGTTTCAATGGATAATAATAATTCAAATGAAATAATAAAAGAAAATGATCCTGATTGGGGTGAAGATTTAGAAGTTCAAGAAGTAAAAAATAATAATTCATCCGATGATAATTGGTCAGA
>JAQXIG010000032.1 GCA_029007685.1 bacterium
AGATTTTAATTTGTTGATTTCTAGTATCCCTACTTCTATGGTTAGTCCTAGATGTTTTAATACAGATACGAAAGAACTTATTAATTTATTGGCTTTTACTTATCATATTGATGATTTACAAATGCAGGGGTTGGTACGTAATTGTATTAATGAGAAAGGATTGATTGATAAAAATGAGCTTCGTAAAAGTTGTCGTAATTTTTACCAGTTTGAAAATAGTGGGAAATTACCAACTTTGATTTATAGTACCCAGCCTGATTATTTAAAAACACCAAAGGGCGATCAAAGTAAATGGGCAAGAATGGTTTATACGTTTGAATCCGTTACTCCTTATGATTTTTTAAGAAGTAAGTATAAGACAGGAGAACCATCACTGCGTGATTTAAAATTGATTGAAGAATTACTTGTGGATCAAAAACTAAATCCAGGAGTTGTCAATGTTTTGATTGCTTATGTACTAAAAATTAATAATCAGAAGTTATCTAGAAATTATATTGATACCATTGCTGGGCAGTGGAAGAGATTAAATATTGAAACGGTAGAAGAGGCAATGCGAATTAGCGAGAAGGAACATAAAAAATTGAGAAAACAATTTGAACATAAACAAGTTTCAAAACCTAAGGTTATTTCTAAGAAAGAGGAATCTTTGCCAGACTGGTTTCATAAAGAGTTGAAAAATGAAGAGCTGACCGTGGAGGAAAAACAAGAGTTGGACAGTATTTTGGAATCTTTTTAAAGTTGATATACTTTTTTGATGTTTTGTGATATGATAGGGGCATATTGAGAGGGGATAGTATGAAGGGTGGAAGAGCGAAAATTACCGGTCATTTGATTTCTATTTTATTTATTGTATTTATTTTGGTGATTGGAACTGTCTATGTGTATATTCCTAATAAAGAGGAATTGTTGTCTAGTTTTTCCTTTTTAAAAAGAGGTAATGATCTTTCTATTCAAGATTTGTCTTCAGGAATTCATTTAGCTGAAGCTTTTCCGATTACAGATGAAGAGGGCCTTACTACCGATGCTTATCAATTTAAAGTAATCAATCGTTCGAATCATAATCTTTCTTATCAAATTTTTTTTCGGAATCAAAAAGATAAGATTAAAGCTCATGGTTTAGAAGTATTGAGTGCTAGGTATTTACGCTATGCTATTTCTGAAGAAGGGAAAGAATCGATAGTTCAGAATCTTTTAGAAGATGAACTTGTTTATGAAGGTGTGATTTTAGCTAATTCGGAAAGGGTATTTGATTTTCGTATTTGGTTAGATGAGGATTGTGGTGATGACGCGATGGGAAAGAGTTATATTGGTAAGATGGAAATTGTTGAGAAAAAAAGTTTGAGATAGTGATCTGAACTCCGTTTCTAGGATAGAGAAATGGGGTTTTTAAATGCTAAAAATACACTATCTTTTAGTTTCTACCTTCTCATATTTTATACATAGCATCCATTGACAGGTTGTGCTTTTTGTAAAATTTGTATCATGTTAGAGTTGTGATGAGGACATTGAAAGGATGAAGCAAACTATTACTAATGTGTTTTTATGATTTTGATTTTAATATTTCGTTTGGGGTACCAATCAGTGCACGTTTGTTAGGCTTGATAGGGTGTGGCTTTGGTTTTCGTAGTGATACTAACCCAGATAATATTAGTATTCATGTCCATAGCTGGAAAAGTATTTTCGAAGTATGATTCTATTTAAGTTATGATTTATAGTGTTTCTGTTTCCTAAAAAATATGGCATTCATTAGATGTGCATGTAACAAAATGTGTAGATCTTTTATTTTCCCTTCTTGTAATTATGGGTTTAATATCGTACAATAAAAGTGGTGATGAACATGATTGGAATTCAAAAGTTAATTCAAATAACTGAAAATGAGAAAAATCTCTTAAAGCAAAATTTTATCAAGAAATTAGAGGATCCTAAATTTGTGAGTGTGATTCATACGCTTTCTTTAGATGATGACATCTTAATGAAATATACTTCTAGTTTGGAGGATTGTGCTTTCGAGTTTGATCATTGTCAGGCCTGTTCAGGACTTTCTTTTTGTAAAAATAAAATTCAAGGTTATTTGTATGCTCCAAAGGTACAGGATGATAGTCTTATTTTCGAATATGTAGCTTGTTCTTACCAAAGAAAAATGATGGAAGACACAAAGTATAAAGAAAATATTACTTTGTTTGAGACACCTAAGAGTTTAATAGAAGCTTCTCTTAAGAATATTTATAAAGATGATAAAAATAGAATTGAAGTTGTGAAGCAATTTAAATATTTTATTGATCATTATGACGATTTGGAAAAGCCTCGCGGGATTTATTTGTATGGTAGTTTTGGTACTGGTAAATCTTATTTAATTGCAGCTTTGTTTAATGAGCTCGCTAAGAAGGGTATTCATAGTGCGATTGTTTATGTTCCAGAATTTTTAAGAGTTCTAAAATCTTCGTTTGATAGTGATTATGAGGATAAATATCATTATATTAAAACCGTTCCAGTGCTTCTGTTAGATGATATTGGAGCTGAGAATTTAACAGCTTGGTCTAGAGATGAGATATTGGGAACTATTTTACAATATCGAATGGATGAGAAACTACCAACTTTTTTTACTTCTAATTTAGATATGAAACAATTGGAGGAACATTTTAGTATGACTGCTTCTGGTAGTGATAAGTTAAAGGCTAGAAGAATTGTTGAAAGAATTCATTATTTATCTAAGGATATCAAATTAGCTAGTGAGAATAGGAGAAATTAAGATAGAAATATAAAAATGGATGTTATGGTGTTTTTTGATTAGAAATCAAAAAAAGTACGGATATGTAGGATGGATGAAATATGTAATTAGAATGAATTTGTTAGAGAATTCTTCTCGTCTTCTGAAAAAGTGAGTCTAATGTAGCTATGTGACAGTGGAATTTGCCGTTTTTTTGGCGGTGTTGCCTATTGACAAATATTGAAAAACATTTTATGATGGATTTGTATTGAAAGACAGTGATGAAAGATATGACTTTTATATGGATTTAATAGAGAGTCTATGGTAGGTGGAAATAGATAAGGAAATATAAAAGTTACTCCTTTCTAAGTTGGTCCTTAATCGGATTCCGGGGTCATACTCGTTATTTTAATGAAGAAAAAAATGGATGGTACCGTGTTTAAGCACTCCTTTATTAGGGAGTGTTTTTTCTTTTATAGGGGGGATAATATGAATGGTAGAGAGTCTTATTTTGCCAATTTTTCAACTAGTAGTTTGTTTGTATTGTTAGAACAAAATCTAGCTCAATTAACTAATTTAGAACTCAAGCAAACTACTAATGATCATTCATTATTGAAAAATCGAATTTTCCAATTGCAGTTTGCTGTTTCTATTATTCGAAGTATTTTGATAGATCGGTATTTGAAAGAAAAAATTTCACTGACTCAGATTGCGAATTATTTACTTTGGGCAACTGGTATTAGGGAGGATGTTTATCAAGAACTTTTTACTTTAAAATTATTAGAATCTGATGAGTTTATTGAGTTAACATTATTGGAGAAGGCTATTCATAAATTGGATATGGAAAAATTGATGGCCATTATTCAATTAAAGGAGGATACTATTTATGGGACTTATGCTGTTAGAAGATATGATGAGATGATTTTTGATGTAGAAGAAGATGTTTTTGAAGAATATGTTAAAAAAATAAAATTTGATGAGAAAGAGGAATGATATCATGATTAATATTAAAGAAAATGAAAGATTGAATACATTGAACCATAGTTGTGCACATTTACTTGCGCAAGCGGTTAAACACTTATATCCAAATGCTAAATTTTGGGTGGGACCTGTCATTGAAGAAGGATTCTATTATGATATTGATCTTGGTGATGAAGTTATCAGAGAAGAAGATTTTGTAAAAATTGAAAAGGAAATGAAGAAATGTGCAAAGGACAATAAGAATATTGTGCGTCATGAACTTTCTAAGGAAGAGGCCTTGAATATGTTTCAAGATGATCCTTATAAAATGGATTTGATTAGTAGAATGGATGAATCTGCGATGACCATTTCGTGTTATAGTCAAGGTGATTTTACGGATTTATGTCGTGGACCACATGTAAGTAGTACGAAAGAGTTGAAATATTTTAAACTTTTAAAAGTGAGTGGAGCCTATTGGAAAGGCGATGCTAAGAATAAGATGCTTCAAAGAATTTATGGGGTATGCTATGATTCTGAAGAAGAGCTTTTAGAGCATTTGAGATTCATAGAGGAAGCTAAACTACGTGATCACAGAAAAATTGGAAAAGATTTGGATATTTTTATGTCACATGATTTAGTAGGAAAAGGGATGCCGTTATGGTTACCTAATGGAGCGTTTATTCGAAAGCAATTGGAAAACTATATTTATGAAAAAGAGCGTAAAATGGGATATCAACATGTTTATACCCCTTGTGTTGGAACTGTAGATTTATATAAAACATCAGGACATTGGGATCATTACCAAGAAAATATGTTTCCATCGATGAAGGTGGATGATGAGGAGTTTGTCTTAAGGCCAATGAACTGTCCGCATCATATGTTAGTCTATGGGAATGCTTTACACTCTTATCGTGATTTACCAATTCGAATTGGAGAATTTGCGACTGATTTTCGCTATGAGGCTAGTGGGGCTGTGAAAGGATTAGAACGTGTTCGATGTATGTGTCAAAACGATGCTCATTTATTTGTAAGGCCAGACCAAATTGGCGAAGAGTTTAAGAAAGTTGTATCCTTGATTTTAGCAGTTTACCAAGATTTCGGGATTGAGAATTATAGTTTTAGATTGTCTTTACGCGACAAAGAGGATAAAGAAAAGTATTTTGATGATGATAAAATGTGGGATGAGGCTGAGGATAAGTTACGTTCGGTATTAAATGAACTGGGAGTAGAATATTATGAGGCGATTGGAGAAGCTGCTTTTTATGGTCCTAAACTTGACGTTGAAGTCCAACCTGCAGTTGGAAATGAAGTAACTCTTTCTACTTGCCAATTAGATTTCTTATTACCAAGAAAATTTGATTTAAGTTATATTGATCGGGATGGAAGTAAACAAACACCAGTGGTTTTACATCGAGCTATCTTTGGAACTTTTGATCGTTTTACAGCGTTTATTATTGAAGAGACTAAGGGTGTCTTCCCCGTTTGGTTAGCTCCAGTTCAAGTTAACATTATTCCTGTTAACAATGAATATCATTTAGAATATGCTAATAAAGTAAAAGAAATGATGGAAAAACAGGATATTCGAGTGGAATTGGATGATCGTAATGAAAAACTAGGCTATAAGATGAGAGAGAGTCAAACTAGAAAGATTCCTTATTCTATTATTTTGGGGAATCAAGAGAGAGAGCAAGAAATGATTAGTTATCGTAGGCATGGTAAGGAAGATACTACTACCGTTTCTATTTCTGAATTTCTAGAAATGATTCATAATGAGATCAAGTTAAAAAATGATTGATTTAAAGTTGTCAGCTATCATTGACGACTTTTTCTTTATTTGCTAGAAAAATGATGATTTCTATGATATAGTGATATTAATTGTAGGAGGGTGTATGAAAAATAGTAGAGGTTTTACTGGGAAAGGATTGTTAGTTATTGTTGTTGTTTTAATTATTATTGTTGGGTTTCTTTTTATTTATTTTTATAATCAACGTAAAAGAAATTTTATTACGATGGCGAAAGATTATATTACTGAGGTTAGAGTGTTGGCTACTTCTGATCGTATTATTTTACCTGCTACTACTGATGATGAGGTGCTAATTACGATTAGTCAAATTGAGCCTACAGAGAAGTTAAGAAAGTCCCCTTTTCATGAAAAGTGGAATTTAGATAAAAGTTATGTTGTTATTCGAAATATAGGTACAGAATATTCACCTCGTTATATTTATTTGATTGCTTTAGAGGATAAAGGTGGCCATTGTGTTTCATTGACAGAAGAGGTTGAACTTCACAGAAATAAAGTTAGTACCCAATGTTCTATCGAGGAACATGACGAAACTGCTGCAATTTATTTGGATTAGTGCTTGACACGACTTTGATGTAAAGTCGTTTTTTTATGTTTTTTTTTATTTACATTGTAGCTATTCCTATAGTATTATAATGGTGAGCAGTGGTTGAAAGTGGTGAAAAGTGGGGGATGCTATATGTTCATGGGAGAACATCGTCATACCATTGATGATAAAGGAAGAATGATCATTCCTTCTAAGTTTCGTAGTGAATTAGGGGATAAATTTATCATTACTAGGGGGATTGAAAAGTGTTTGTTTGTTTATTCTGAAACAGAATGGAACGGTATTGTGTCAAAGCTAAACCAACTTCCTTTTACTAAAAAGGACGCTCGAAATTTTTCACGCTTTTTCTTATCAGGAGCTGCTATGGTGGAATTTGATAAACAAGGAAGAATCAATATTCCCACTTCATTAATCTCTTATGCTGATTTAATTAAAGATTGTGTTGTGGTAGGTGTAGGAGATCGATTAGAAATTTGGTCAGAACAGAATTGGAATCAATTCTTTGATATCAATCAAGATCAGATGTCGGATATAGCAGAGAATTTGTTTATGACAGATATAGACTTGTAGGTGATAGTATGCATATTAGTGTTTTATTAAGAGAATCGATTGAGAATTTGAATATCAAAGAAAATGGAATTTATGTTGATTGTACTTTAGGGTACGGAGGTCACTCTAGTGAGATATTGAGAAGAATAAAAAGGGGTTCTTTATTCGCCTTCGATCAAGATCACGAGGCAATTGATTTTGCTTCTAAAAAATTGACAGCTATTGGACCAAATTTCACTGTTATTAAAAGTAATTTTTGTTTTTTGAAAGAAAAGTTAGCAGAGAGAGAGATTTTGGCTGTAGATGGAATTTTATTTGATTTAGGGGTTTCTTCTCCACAATTAGATGATGCCAAACGGGGATTTAGCTATCATCAGGATGCTCGATTAGATATGAGAATGGATTTAGAAAAGGATTTTTCGGCTTATCAAGTGGTTAATGAGTATGAAGAAAAGAATCTTACTAGAATTTTTTTTCAATATGGAGAAGAAAAATATGCAAAAAGTATTGCTCATAATATTGTGAGTATTCGTAAAGAAAAACCGATTGAGACGACTTTGGAATTAGTGGAAGTAATCAAACGATCAGTTCCAGAAAAATATAGTAGAGATCATCATCCGGCTAGAAAAGTTTTTCAGGCGATTCGAATTGAAGTGAATCATGAGTTGGAAATATTAGAAAATAGTATTCGTGATGCAGCTAGCATTCTTAAAATTGGTGGTAGGCTTTGTGTTATTACGTTTCATTCTTTGGAAGA
>JAQXIG010000033.1 GCA_029007685.1 bacterium
GATTGACTCGGATAAAGGGACTCTTTTTTTCATCCTGATAGATGAATAACAGATCATAATACATCATTTGATAGCCCAGAAGCGCAACGGAAACAAAATACAAAGTATTCAGCACCGTATTCAACTGTATCGGAACCAGATACGCATAGCTGATCGTAATGGCGGTGGTCACATCCAGAACAGTTGCGATCAGTCCCATCCAGGTAAGCTTCCGAAATTCACGGTTTAGAACGGTATTGGTGTCATACTGCATTTTGATAAAAAACAGCAGCACAATCAAAAATACCGTAGAAGAAACTTCATAACAAATATTGTATTTTAGTATCATAAATCATGCTCCTAAAAAAACGATACAAGATGTATCGTTTTAATTAAAATATATATTCTAAATATTATAACTTACGTGGGCCATTTGAAGGTTCTTCAGATGTTAAATTTTCAATATTAATATCCAAAGGTTCATCTTCATTAAGTTCATCTAACAAACTATTTAATTCTTTTTTTTGAGCTAAAGTCTGAACTTCAGCAAAACTATGTAAAGCATTTTCATCATAATCATATAATTCTACAAAAGACCAATTTTTACCTGCAGTCTGAACACCATAAACAAAAGTAGAAATATAACCAATAGCTTCTTGTTCATTAAAAGGTCCTAAAAAAGTACAAGCACCGAAATCATTTGTTTCATAAACATACAAATCACCCTCTAAACATACAACACCACTGATAGATTGTTTTTGAACATATTCTCCCCAAACAAATTCATCTTGAGCTACACCTGTACCTTTTCCAGAATTTTGAATATCATTATTAACACCCTTTTTTACTCTATTAATTATTTCATTATTCATATAAAACTCCTATTCTAAGGTAAAACCTTAATACCATCTGTAACATTAGTTACAATATTTAATTTTTCTAATGTTGAACGATGCACCATTTTTGGTGGGTCATTCAGGCTTCTATATGATTCTTTTTTGCCTGTTTGCAAGCGTATAAAAATTTCATCATCTTAGTTTTTCCAGTTGCAGAATTTCCTGTTATAACTGTTACTTTATCATATATAGGAATATATAATTCTGTTTCTTCTGTTTTAATATGTATGCCTTTTCTATTCATAACAGGCCTCCATATAATCTAAGATTTCATCTTCGCCCTCACATAATTCATTGTTAACATATGCTTTGATGTTTTCTAGCATGTATGTGTATGGTGCAGATGAATAAATAAAAACATCAATATCTTTTGACATTTCACATAAAAGGAAAATTCCGTTGTATCCGATTTCATCTGTTGATAAAGCAATTATATCATGATACAAAGCCATTAATAAACATCCTTTTCCACCTGTTGATATATCATCTAATGCAACTGAACCGAACTTTGCTTTAATCATATCTTTATCGTGGTATGTCATTCCCTCTATAAGTTCTAATGCATTTAATGCTATTTCATTTTTCTCATACTTGCTGATTATGTCATTACGCTTTAGTGTATACTGAGTTTCAATATCATCAACACATTGTTTGCGTTGTGTTATTAATCTCTTATCAGTGTATATAAATAACATAAAGTTATGCCTCCTCTACTATTTTTGATTTATATGCAGTATTTTTACTAATTGCCTCAGGATATGTTCTATATTGTATACCAAATATTGTATCCATAATGTAAGATAATCCGCCAAGCACTGAATGTGCTGCTAATAATTCTATCTTTTCTTTTTTCACTAGTTCAAAATCTTTTTTTATAATATCCTGGATTCCCAACGGATATTGATAGTTTTTTTCTATTTCTTAGTGTTTTTAATGCTGCTCCATATGCTTCTTCTGGAGTACTATAATTATTAATATTATAACCTCCTCGTTCGCCGCTTATTACTATACTTACACTCCCATCTTGGTTATTAATTATGCCAACCATATTATCAACATTATAATTTGTAGGATTTATCTCTAGTCTAGTATAAACATCAAGATCTTCTTTTTGTACTGCTTCAATAAATTCTTCTTTTGTAACTTTTTTTATTGCTTCTAGTTCTATTTCATCCCATTTCATAATAATTCCTCCTACTCGCAATATAACTTCTTATAACTGCATAACCAT
>JAQXIG010000034.1 GCA_029007685.1 bacterium
TTTATCAATTTTATAACCTTTTTTAAGTAATTCATCTTTAATTTGTTTGGCACTTACACTTCCAAATACTTTATCATGTTCTCCGGTTTTCACTTTGAATAAAAATGTCTCTTTTTCTAATTTTTCTTTTAATTGTAAAGCTTCTTTTCTTTTTTCCGTTTCTAACTGTTTTTCTTTTTTTCTTTCGTTTTCTAGAACACTTAAGCTTTTTTCATTCATTTGAACGGCATAACCATTTTTAATTAAATAATTTTGGGCATAACCATCTTTTACTTCTTTTACTTCCCCTTTTTTACCTTGTTTTTTTAAATCTTTTATAAAAATTACTTTCATTTTAATTCCTCCTTGGAGATTTCTTTTAATAATTTTTCTTTGATTTCTATTAAGTTGGTACTTTCTATTTGTGAAGCTGCATTGTGATTATCACCACCACCATTTAAGCCTTCTGCTATATTACCTACATTTAGGGTTCCATCACTTCTAGCGCTTAATCCAATCATCGTTTTACTAGTTAATCCTAATACAAATGATGCCACAATACCATTAAATTGAAGTAAAGTATCTGCAATTTTAGCTAATTCTTCACGACGATAAATCACATTATGATGTCCTACTGTGATTGCATATCTTCCTTTGATTACTTCCACGTTAGTAATGGCTTGTTGCCTAATGATATAATCATTAATATCTTGTTTTAAATAATATTGAACTTTTTTAGGATCTGCTCCTTGTTTGGTCAAAAAGTGAGCTGCAAAGTAAGTATCAGCATCTGTTTTTAAAACAAAATTATTCGTATCTAATACGATACCAGATAAAATTGCAGTTGCTATATTATTCGGAATTTTTACAGAATAATCATATAATAGCTCTGTTATTAATTGACAAGTAGATGAAGTTTCTGGATCTATGATTTGATAGCCTTTTTTAATACTTTTCATGCTAGGTTGATGATGATCTATTATTATTAGATCGTTAAAATGTTCTATAATCTCAGGATTTGGTAGCAAATTTATTTTATTAGTGTCTACTATGATTAATAAATTGGAGTTGCTTTTTAAGTTGGGTATTTCTTTGCTGTGTTTAAAAATATCACTATCTTGTTCACTGATGATTTTTTCGACTCCTAGTTCATGTGTTTCATCATCGACAATAATATATGCATCTTTATGATATTTTTTAGTAATATAATACATTCCAAGGGAACTACCAATCGCATCTAAATCTAAATCACGATGACCTACGATGAATATAGTTTTATGCTTTTTGATTAGTTGTTTAATATTTCTTACATAATTTTCTATTTTCATAGTCCTCCTTATATTTATTTCTCTTTTATTATTATACTACAAAACTCTATTCCTGTCATTAATGCATTTTGGTACTTTTACTTTTTTATTTTCTGTTCTTGGTGATTATTGATGATATTGATGAAAAGGAAAAGAAAAATAGACGATTTCTCATCTATTTCATTTCTTCATATTATTTTGTATAAGGTAATAATGCAATAGCACGAGCACGTTTAATTTGTTCTGCAATATGTCTTTGATGTTTTGCACATGCTCCAGTGATTCTTCTTGGTAAAATTTTACCTCTATCATTTATATATCTTTTTAAAGTTTCTACATCTTTATAGTCAATATTTTTTCCTGTGCACATGTAACAAACTTTTTTCTTTTTCTTAAAAAATTCTGCCATGTTTTTTCCTCCTTCTTTAGAATGGTAATTCATCATCACTAATCTCAATAGATGAACCGAAGTCGGCAAAAGGATCTGATTGAAGATCTGTAGTAGTTGGCTCTGAGGTTGGACCAAAATCATATGGTGATGGATTCTCACTAGATTGACTACTGCTAGCACTTGATTTTGAATCTAGAAATTGAACATTATCCGCTACTACTTCTGTTACATAACGTTTTTGTCCATCTTGACCATCATAACTTCTAGTTTGGATTCTACCATCAATAGCTACTTGACTTCCTTTTGTTAGATAGTTTTTAACATTTTCTGCTTGTTTTCTCCATACTACAATGTTGATAAAATCAGCTTCTCTTTCTCCATTTTGATTAGTGAAATTCCTGTTTACGGCTAAACTAAAAGTAGCTGAAGCAATATTACTACTTGTGTATCTTAATTCTGGATCTCTTGTTAATCTTCCTATTAAAAATACTTTATTCATACTTTGTACCTCGCTTACGATTCAATCTTTACTATTAAATGACGAATGATATCTTCACTAATTAGTGCTAGACGATCAAATTCCTTAGTTGCTTCTAAGTTTTCTGTCTCAATAGTAAATAAGAAATAGTAACCTGTTTTGTATTTCTTGATTTCATAAGCTAAATCTTTTTGTCCCATTTCTTTTACATCAGCTATTTTAGCACCCTTTGTTTCAAGGGTTTGTTTCATGTTGTTGGCAATTGTTTTAATACTAGCTTCTTCTAAATCAGGTCTTACGATAAACATAATTTCATACTTTCTCATTTTCTACACCTCCTTTTGGACTTATGGCCAATACTTTGGCAAGGAGTATTAAATACTCGCTAGTAATATAACAGAAAAAATCACTTCTGTAAATGCTTTTTTTATACTTTTTTATTTTTTAATGCGATTCATACTCATTTGTAAGTTGGACTGCTTTTTGTCTTTTCTCTCTATACTATTTC
>JAQXIG010000035.1 GCA_029007685.1 bacterium
TGATAAAAGGCAAGTGGAAGTAATAAACAATTTAACTTCTTTAGGATACCATAATGTACAAATTAATCTCTTTAAAGAAGTAAATGCCACTATAAAAGTACAATTAGTAAAGTAAGAAGGAAATATGATGCTAAGAAAAAAGTTATATTGTACACCAGTAGTAGTGGTAAGACTTCCAGTTGAAAAATTCTGATTCCAAGTAGTAATATGGAAAAAATCGAATAGATGAGTAGCAGAAAAATGTAGTTACAACTAAGATGTATCCATTGAAAATATAGAGAAATTGAAAAATCTCATGATAAGATAAAAAATACTAAATATATCAATCAAATGAATAAAATGAAAACAAAAAAGAGGTGAACTTTATGGTAGTAAAAACAGTTCCCAATGATATCATTGCCGAACAATCAGTACTAGGGGCAATGTTCCTATCAAAATTTGCAATTGAAAAAGCGAGCGAAACTTTGAATAAGAAAAGTTTCTATGACGAAAAAAACGGTACGATTTTTCAGGCAATATTAGATCTGCATGACAAAAAAACACCAATTGATTTAACGACCGTAACCGCCGAATTAAATCAAAGAAAAAAACTAATAGAAGTTGGAAATGTAGAATATTTGACAGAAATCATTAATACTGTCCCAACTGCAGCTAATGTAGAATCATATATAAAGATAGTAGAAGATAATGCCATGTTGCGAAGTGTAATTGACACTTCTACAGAAATAGCTACATTAGCATATGAAAATCAAGGAGAAGTCGCTGAAATATTAGATCAAGTAGAAAGTAAAATTGTAGGAATTATTAAAAACCGTCGTAGTAGCGAATTTCGTACTATTCAAGAAGTGTTAGGGGAGGTACAAGCCAATCTAGAAAAATTAGCAGAATCAAAAGGGGAAATTACCGGAATACCAACAGGATGGTATGAATTGGATAAATTAACAGCTGGATTTCACGAGAATCAATTGATCATTCTAGCAGCACGTCCCGCGATGGGAAAAACAGCCTTTGCTTTAAATCTAGCGACCCATGTAGCAGTAAATGCCAAACGAACCGTCGCAATTTTCTCACTAGAAATGGGAGCTGAACAATTAGCCAATCGTATCATCTCATCCCTCGGACAAATCGAAGGATCAAAATTATCAACGGGAAATCTTCTAAATAACGATTGGAAAAGAATTACGGAAGCTAGAAGCCAATTATCAGGGGCCAAACTATTCATATCTGATGATGCTGGAGTAACTGTAGGGGATATCAAATCAAAATGTCGCCGTTTAGCTACCAGTGAAGATGGCTTAGATTTGGTAATTATTGATCATCTACAGTTACTGACAATGGGTGGTAACTACGGAAATAATCGTCAAGCTGAAATTACCGATATTTCACGAAGTTTAAAAAAGATGGCCATGGAATTAAATATTCCAGTCATTGCCCTAGCACAACTATCTCGTGGTGTGGAATCCCGAGAAGATAAACGACCAAAAATGAGTGACTTAAGAGAATCAGGATCAATTGAACAAGATGCTGATATTGTTGCACTCCTTTACCGGGATGACTATTATCAAGCTCCAAAAGATATGAATGAAGCACCAGATCCAAGTTTAAGTGAACTAATAATAGGAAAACATCGTAACGGCCCAACCGGAAAAATTGATCTTCTATTTAGAAAAAATACAAGTACCTTTCTAAATTTTATAAAGGATAATAGAGGTGAAAATAATGGATAAAAAAACGAGTATTATAACAGTGTTTACATTACTAGTAACATCATTAATGGTATATATATCTTCTAATCCTGCCAGTGTCTGCGCAAGAATGTTAGGCTTTAACAAAATCAATAACTCTCCCAAACAGTTATATAGAGTTTACTTAGGGGGAAAATCAATTGGGTTAATAAAATCCAAACAAGAATTAGAAGAGTTTATTGATAACAAGCAAACTGAAATAAAGGAAAAATATAATGTAAACAAGGTATATATTCCAAAGGATTTAGATATCATTCAAGAAATTACCTATGAACAAAAAACATTATCAGCAGAAGAAATATATCAAAAGATTCAAAATATTAAAGGAGCAGAATCTTTTACAATTGATGGTTATAAAATTGTGATACATGGAATTGAAAAAATAATTCAAGATGAAGAAGTAAAACAAACAGAAGATCAAACGATCTATGTATTGGATAAAGATATCTTCACAAATTCAGTTGAAAAAACGGTAAAATTATTTGTAGAAGAAGAAGATTATGAAAATTTCCTAAATAATAACCAAAAAGAAATCAAAGAAGAAGGAAAAATTATTGAAGACTTATATATCAAAAACAATATTACCATTAAACAAGATAGAATACCAACCGGAGTCAAAATCTATCAAACAGAAGAAGAACTAAGTAAATACTTATTATTTGGTACTATTGAAGATCAACAAACCTATGTAGTAAAAGAAGGAGATACGATTGAAAAAATATCATACAATAATAAATTATCAACCGATGAATTTTTAATCGCTAATACCCAATACAAAACAGCCTCTGACTTATTATATCCAGGAAAAGAAGTAGTATTAGGAGTGATTCAACCACAGTTTGACACAGTCGAAGAGACGCATACAGTAAGCAAAAAAACAGTGCACAAAGAAACAATCTATGAAGATGACGACACCAAATATGCAGGATATGAACAGGTAAAAGAAGAAGGAGAAGATGGGATTAGTTTAGTAACTGAAAAAATCCAATACACAAATGGTTCTATATCATCAGTAGTCGCAATCAAAGATGAAGAAAAAGTGATTAAACCAGTCGTAAATAAAGTAGTAATAAGAGGAACCAAAAAATATACAACCAATACTACTACAAACTGGAATGTAGAGATTCCGGTAGGAGTAGGTAGCTGGGGATGGCCAACACAAGTTCCATATACAATATCAAGTTATTTTGGTTATCGCTGGGGAAAATTACATGAAGGAATCGATATTACAGGAAGTTATGGTTCTCCAATAAAAGCAGTAAACAATGGGATTGTAGTTCAATCAGGATACACAGGAATAAATGGAAATTATATCACAATAGCTCATAGCAATGGCTATTATACAGTATATGCCCACATGGCTCAAAGATATAAAAAAGTAGGAGATGTAGTATATACAAATGATCAGATAGGTACTATGGGAAAGACAGGATTCGCAACAGGAGTACATCTACACTTTGGAGTATACAAAGGAATGCCATACTACGGTGGTTTTCCAGTAAATCCACTACAGTTATACTAATAATGAAAGTAAAAGTATTATCTAGCGGATCAAAAGGTAATTGTACTTACATAGAAACTACCAGTCTAAAAATATTAATCGATATAGGTACTACCTATCAATATCTAGCATCAGAATTAGAGAAAATAAATATAACAACTCATGATTTGGATTTTGTCTTAATTACCCATACTCATAGTGACCATATCAAAGGACTCCAAAGTTTAGTAAAAAAAACGAATTTAAAAGTCTATATAACACCAGGAATGATCTCAGTTCTTCAAGAAAAAATACCATTAGAAAATTTAAGAAATTTAGAAGAAACAAATATATTTAATGATCTAAAAATAGATTTAATTCATACTTCCCATGACGTAGAATCAGTAGGATATATTTTAGAATCAAATAATAAATCATTAATATATATAACTGATACCGGTTATGTTAACAAAAAATATATCCCACGTCTAACAAATAAAAATCTTTATATTATAGAAAGTAATCATGATGAAAAAATGTTAATGAATGGTCCATACCCTTATGTATTAAAACAACGAGTAATTAGCGACAAAGGACATCTTTCTAATCATGCAACAGCTAAATTATTAAAAGAAGTAGTAGGACCATCTACCGAAAGAATTATTTTAGCTCATATAAGTGAACATAATAATACCGAAAAACTAGCTTATGAATATACAAAAAAAGAACTAGAAAAAAAACAAATAGCCAAAGAGATTATGATTGCAAAACAAAATGAATCTCTAGAAATGATTGAGGTATAATATGCTGAAAATAATATGCGTAGGAAAACTAAAAGAAAAATATTGGAAAGATGCTTGCGAAGAGTATCTAAAGCGGTTAAAGAAATATACAGCAATCGAAATTATTGAAGTAATAGATGAAAAAACTGATGAAGAACATCAAGCTTTAGAACGCGAAAAAGAACGGATTGAAAAGAACATTAATCCCAAAGATTATATAATTACTTTAGAGATTGATGGAAAAAAGTTAACTTCATTAGAACTAGCAAATAAAATAAATAATACTTTCATTCAAAACAGTAATATTACGTTCGTAATAGGAGGATCTCATGGTATTCATCCAGACATAAAAATAAAATCAAACTATAAATTATCATTTTCAGACTTAACATTTCCACATCAACTTTTTAGAGTTCTATTGCTAGAACAATTATTTCGTAGCTTCAAAATCTTAAATAATGAAAAATATCATAAATAGAGTACCAAAAAGTACTCTTTTATTGTATAATAAAAAACATGTGAGAATGGCGGAATTGGTAGACGCGCTACTTTGAGGGGGTAGTAGCTTATAGCTGTGGGAGTTCAAGTCTCCTTTCTCACACCAGATTGATAGGAAACTCGAACTTTTCGAGTAGTAATAAATATGAACTAGAAGTACCGTCTAGTTTTTTTGTTATCATCAGGAATGTGTGGAGTTTTTAATGAAAAAAATAAAAGAATTAGATGAAATTTTAATTCTTGAAGAAGACATATATAGTGTGGTAAGTGGAAAAAGATTAAAATCATCAATAAGTTAAAAACGAAGAATAAATAAATTAAGAAGTTATTGAATGAATAAGGATATTTATATTCTAGATGATCCCATTTCTAATTTAGATCAACATACTGAAGAAGTAGTAGTGAATTTTATCTTAAAATACCTTAAAAATAGATAAAAATACAACAAATTTTACAAGTTGAAAATCATTGTCTATTAGAAAAAGAAGTAGGTAACATATTAATCGCACAGTTGTGATGCCTTTTGTTTTACGGAAGTAGGATAGCAAATTCGAATTTTTAAAGAATTCAGCATTTGAATTTTAAAATTCTTAAAAACATGATATAATAAAAACATAACCATCATATGTTATCAATTTTATTAAGGTAAAAAAATGATTAGAGAGTTCTAATAAAATAATAAACAAGAAAATAAGAAAGGAAATAGTATGAAAAATATAAATATAATTAGAAAAATAACACAAGGGATGTATGTACTAACAACCGATAGAGGAGGATGCATTGTAGATGCAGTATCCCAAATAAGTGCAGGAGAAAATCCATACATTACTGTTTCAGTAGGAAAAAGCAATTACACAAATGAACTATTAAAAAAGAATAATCAATTTGCGATATCCATATTAGGAACAAAAGTAAATCCAGAAATAATAAAAACATTTGGATTTCATTCCATGAAAGATATCGATAAATTTCAAAAAACTCAGACGATTGAAATTGAAGGGATAAAAGTGTTAAAGGAATCGTTAGGGTACATGGTTTGTCAAATCACAAATAGAATTGATAATGATACTCACACATTGTTTATAGGAAGAATAATCGAAGCAGATGTCTTTGAAGAAAGTGAAGCCATGAGTTACCAATACTATCAATTACATAAAGAAGAAATATTAAATCCCTCTATCGAATCAGAAAAACCAATTTAGATTTGCCCAATCTGTGGCTATGTATACAATCAAAAAGAAATGTCAGAAGATTTCAAGTTTGCATCCTGTGGAGTAGATAAGATCATTTTGAAACTACATATCAAACATAAGGTTCGATTATAAAAAAATGAAAGCAAAACTAAAAAAAATATGATATACTAACATTAAAATAGAAAGGAGCAAAAATGAAAAAAATAGTTGAAACCATACTCTTAGCATACCTTTGTTTATTCATGGTAACTGGTTGTGATACATATAAAAAGATAGACTTTGAAGTGCAAACAGAAGATAAAATATCTATTCAATTAAGAACCAATGACAAGTATGATGTGACGAAGAATCTACCATTTATAATCACCAAAGAAGAAGAAACCATCAGTCAAGGTACTTTTATAACTCTAGAAGAATATAATCTATATGTAGAGGCAGCTAAGTCCAATGAAAATATCACCATAATCGCAGAAAAAGAAAAGGACAATCTCGAATATGTCTTCTATTCTCATAACGATAGTGAATACAACTATATCATCAAGATAAAAAATTCAAATACTGGTATACTATTAGTAAACACTGTCTCTCAAGAATCTGAAGAAGCATGTTTTAAAGAATTGAAAATTAGTAAAAAATCATAGCACGTATAGTAACTCTATATAGTACTTTTTTTACCTAACAGGAAAGTTCTTTTAGACACTACTAGAGAGCAAAGAAAAATAAAAAGTAAAAGTGCATATCAAAATCTAGGGGTTTGTCTACACTCTGAAAAAGAGAAAAATAATTTTTTGTCTTTTTATTAATGTCTAGCAAATAAAGTTCAGTTCATGTTTCTTGTGTGGAGCTTTTATTCCTATAGAATTTTCACCTAATTCTGTACAAAAAATATTACATATATTAGCATCTTATTGATATATAAAAACAAATGAATTGTTAAAAACGATTGGAGTATTTAATTTTGAAACTATTAAACCTATTATAATAAACTTGATAGTGTGTATAATTGTCAATGATGTGAGACGAAAAAAGTAAAAATAAAAGT
>JAQXIG010000036.1 GCA_029007685.1 bacterium
ATAGTTAAATACTGATTGTTTTTTTCATCAAATAAAATAGCTACTATAGAATTTTTACTAGCTTCATTTTCATGTTTAGTACCAGTTTCCTCTTCTAAAACTTGAACAATATCAATTCCAAACTTCTTAGCAAACTCATAATCGCGATCATCATGAGCAGGTACTGCCATAATCGCTCCTGTACCATAATTCATCATAACATAATCAGATATATATATAGGAACCTCTTTCCCATTAACCGGATTCATCGCACTTAAACCTTCTAATTTAACTCCCGTCTTATCCTTAACAAGATGTGTTCTTTCAAATTCTGTTTTCTTATTAGCTCTCTCACGATAATCAATAATTTCATTCATATTTTCAATAAGACCACTATACAAGTCAATATATGGATGTTCCGGAGCAATGACCATAAAAGTTACTCCATACAATGTATCTGGTCGTGTCGTATAAACAGTCAATTTCTCATCTACTTGTTTCAACGGAAACTCAACTTCAGCCCCTACTGATTTACCAATCCAATTAATTTGAGCCGTTTTAATTTTTTCTTGAAAATCAGTATCTTGAAGTCCAGTAATTAAATCTTCTGCATAGTCACTCATACGAAGCATCCATTGTTCTTTTTCTCTTTGTTCAACCTGACTACCACATCTTTCACATATCCCACCACTAGAATCTTCATTAGAAAGACCAGTTTTACAAGTAGGACACCAATTAATATTTTTTCTTGCCTTATAAGCCAATCCAGCCTGAAAAAATTGTAAAAACTGCCATTGAGTCCATCTATAATATTCAGGATCTGTAGTCGAAAATTCACGTGACCAATCAAATGAAATTCCAAGTTTCTGAATCTGCCCCTTAAAAGTCGCAATATTTTCTTTAACAGCTTTACTAGGATGAATATGATTCTTAATCGCATATTGCTCAGCAGGAGCCCCAAAAGCATCCCACCCCATTGGAAATAACACATTATACCCCATCATTCTCTTCTTACGAGCCAAAGCATCAAGTGCGGTATAACTACGAACATGCCCAACATGAAGACCAGCTCCACTTGGATATGGAAACTCCACTAAATAATAATATTTCTCCTTTAATGGATCAATTTTAGTTTCAAAAGTATGATTATCGTCCCAATACTTTTGCCATTTTCTTTCTATCGCTTGTACACTCATCATTTCTATCTCTCCTTTTTTGCTTTCTTATTCTTTGTTTCACCTTCAAATTTTTGCTGCTGCTGCTGATAATACTTACCAATCAACATAAAACTAATCACGATAATAGGAACAACAACAACAAAGCCAAATAGTAATTGCCAAACCAAGTCTTGAAATAAAGAAACAATCACTGCCACTAATGCAATATCAAAACTTCCTACAATCGCTATAGTATTTAAGAAACTAAGATAAGGAATCTTCTTCACATCGATATGATATGCCAGTATTAAATATTGCACCTCAACTGGAATCTTTTTGGTATTTTTTTTTGCTTTTCGAATCGAAGCAAAATAATAAATCAAATATACCAGTAAAAAAGTACCCCCAAAATAAATAATGTGTTCCATAAATCCTCCAAAATAAAAACGACTCTTTCCCCATAAGGACGAAAAAATCGCGGTACCACCTTAATTGATAGATAAACTACCCCCTCTAATTGATATAGGAATTACCCTAATTTACTCCAAAGATAAGTTCATAATTCTTTATGATCTATTTTCACCAACCATAGACTCTCTTCTCATAAAAAAATTACTACTACTTCTTCATCAACGCAAAACTATTACTAGTATATCACAATTTTTACTTTTTGCTAGCTTTTTTTGATTTGAATTTTGGTATTTTATTCATCTCATATCTTAACGATAAAATTATGAAACATTCTACTAACATCTTAAAATGATTTCTATTTTCTAATTGAAAATCTTGCTAGTTTCATAATCCTAGATTTGACTAATATATTCCAGTAATCTTAAAAAAAGACGAATATATTCTTTTGTTAAATTAAATTTCCCTAATTTACGAATCTCAATTCTCTTTTGCTTAAGTGGCAAATCGCCAAACATAATAGCGGAAATTTTTTCCTTTAATACCGTATTAATTGGTAAATCCAACAAGATACTATCAATGTCATCATTAATCAAACGAATCGCATCAATTTCAATATCTTTCCCCTTACAGTTAATCGTTAATTGACCAATCGAAGGAACTTCTTTTACTTCAACAACAAAGTCAGCCTCATCAATATAAGAAATGGTCTTTAATGGAGTATTGTTGAAATAGGCAACAATATCAGTAGCACGTTTTGTATTTCGAAATCGAATTTTATAGTCTCGATAATCATCAATAATTCCCCTGCCACCATCTAACGTACGAATAATAATAGTATAGTTATTCGGTAAATAATTATAATCAATTTGTGTAATCACATGACGACCTTCTAAATACATTTCGCTAATTCCATCATCTTCATATAGATTAAAACTATTACTTTTTCCAGGAAAAACATGAATTTCTAGTTCTTTAGGAATACCAGTAAAATTTTCTTCTTCTAAAATACTAAGTGGAATAATACCACCACGCGATACAAATACAGGGTAATCCTCATCCCGAAAAAACGATACATACTCTTTATTTCCTGGAAATTTCTTACCTGTCTTAAAATCATACCAAACACCATCAGGAATAAAAAAGCGATGTACAGTACGATTCATCAACAAATCCTTCTTTTCAACAATAGGAGCTACTAACATCTCACCAAAAAAATATTGATGTGAATAGTTTTTATCATCATAAATCCATGGATACTCATAATAAAGAGGACTAATAATAGGAACGCCCTCTTTATGATAACGATATCCATTCGAATAAGTATAAGGAATCATTTGATGACGTAGTTGTAAAAATTGAGTCGCAATTTCTAAAGTTTTAGCGTTCCAACGCCATGGCTCACGACGATAATACCTTCCACGAGGAGCATGAAATCTTAAAATCGGACTAAACGTAGCTAGTTGAATGGAACGAATATAAAGTTCTTCTTCTTCTACTCCACCAAAATTACCATTTACATCATGACTAATCCACGAAACTCCCATATTAGCAGCACATTGATTAAATTTAGAAATTTTACGTAACATCTCCCATCCTACTAAAGTTTTACCAGTATAAATAATAGGCTGAAGATGCGGTGCTATCATTCCAGTTCTTGCTAAAATCATCGAACGTTTAGACAAATCTGCCTTGTCATGATAAAACAAACGCTGATTAATAAACCATAATGAATCTAAACCATGATCTGTTTTCTTATAATCATTCCAGAAAAAATCTACCCCCAATGCCCGAAGAGGAGTAAGTAAAAAATGATAAATTGCATTCAAAAGTACTGGATTTAAGGGATCAAAGGCAATCACTCTATTGTCAGTTATTTTAAAATACTGTGCAATTTGAGAGTAACAAGCTTCATCTGGAAATATCCCATCAATCGGATCATAATGTAACCCTACTTTAATATTTTTTTCATGAAGTTTATCAATAAGTTCTTTAGGATTAGGAATCAAACCAGAGTGAAAAGTATATCCAGTAACCATGAACCTATCAGTAAAATTAGGTTTATGCCATCCTTTATCCAATAAAAATACTGCTAAAGGAATTTCACTTCTCTCAAAATTAGCAACCACATTCAAAATATCAGTTTCCGTATAATCCAAATCACGACACCACCAATTTCCCAAAGCATATCGTGGAATCATAGGTGGCATTCCTGTTAAAGTAAAATAATCTTTTAAAGCAAAAGAAAAATCTTTTCCATACATAAAAAGATAAAGATCAATTCCCGGATCATTTCGTTTTAATATTTGACCTTGATCATTATAAACATAACTATTACTATCATCAATCGTCGCAAAACCATCCAAAGAATAAAGTCCATTACGAAGCCTTAAATCCTCCTCACTTCCATCCATTCCCACTAGAAGACCCTTATAATTTTTCACTTCCGGATGATGATAATACCACGTTTTATCAGTACCATTAAGATCCACCTTTAAATTCGTAGTAGGAACCAACTTTCCTCCATCAAAAGGTTTATTTTTAGTATAAGATAATGTAAAATACTTAGTCTTAATCACTAAATATTTATCATCTTGTTGTACCTCAAATTCTGGTTTTTCAAAATTTCTAAAACTTACCCATTGCGTACGATAATCATGAAAAACACCACTAGGATGATATTCCAAACGAACCAATCGCTCTGTCAAAACTGTAATACGATAATTAGATCCTGAGATGATAGATTCAGGAATCGCAATTAATCGATTATTGAAGACCATATTTTTATTTTCTTCCATAAAATCACCCTTTATTCTTTTTATCATAATCTAATTATAACATAATCCAAAAAAAATAAAAGATACATTTGCACCTTTTATCTTACTAAAACTAACTAATGATGTCAGTTGGCATATAAGTATCGATAAGACTCATGAGCGAAGAAATAAACGGATGGTTTTGGAAATTTTGTAGTATGAGATTCTTTTCCTCTTCGGTCATGGCATCAAAACTCTTAGCCTGCTCGATTCCCGTCACTTCAACAGTACCATCAAAGCGATAAGTAGTATTCATATTAGCTTGAACAACAAAGCCAATAACCCCAAATGAAAATTTAGACTCAACTCGATAAAGTTCATCTGTATTTTCTTTTATTTCATCATGAAAAGCAATATGAAATACAACACCTTCAATAGTCATATTAATCTTCAATTCAGAATTAGAATCATTCCCAGTATAACTACCATCAAAAGTATAATTACTTAAATTACCACTTAACTGATATTGATCTTTTTCCTTAGTAGCTTCCAAAACAAATAATTCTTGATTATTCTCACAAATCGCGATCTTAAAATCATCACCTATATCATAAAACTGAATAGCTACTTCACCATCAGCTAACTCATACATCACAATATTATTAAATCCATAATAATAGACATTGTAATAAAGAGATGAATTAGAGCCATCATCAGAACCAATACTATCTGTCAATTGCTTAACAAACTCATCTTCACTAACACCAGTAATGCTTGCTAACTCCTTCAACAAATCTTTATCCTTTTGAATATCCGCAATAGTTGCTTCTGTTACTTGGCGGATCATTTTCTCTGTAACTAGATAACTTAGCTTCGTCACCTTTTTATCTTTACCAAAATAAGAAATCGTTTCTTTAGAACGTTTAATATCATTCTCATTCAACTGTTCAATAAAGTTATCTTTAAACATATCAATTACTTTGTTGTAGTGCTCAACACTAACCTCTTCAAACAAAGACATATAAGCAAATTCTGTATAATAATAGTCCATAATATCCTTCATTTTTACATAAACACGATTATTAGCTAACAATCCGTTTAATTCTAAAATCGAACTACCATCTTGTAACAACGATGCACGAAAACTAGATTTCTGTTCAGCTTTATTTTCTAAATAAGATAAATCGAATCCCATAAAAGATTGACCATTTAATGTAATATCAACATTAGAATGAACATGAACAGTATCTTCCGTAGCTAATTTTTTCAAAATAGGGGTATCAGACACTTCTAGTAAATCTTTTGTATTATTTGCTAAGTTTTGAATACTTTGCAGTAAAACCGTTTTAGGTTTAGAAACGGTATAAAAGATAACACCTACTAAAACCAAAGCTACAACACATAATCCTATGATAAAAAGTATAGCTTTATTTTTTTTATGTCCAATACCTTTTACCTCTCCCATATGATTATCCATTTTTTCACACTCCTTCTATATTAATCATTATAATAAATTTTATGATATAATACAATCAAAAGGTGATAAAATGAAAAATATCTTTACACATACAAATAATAATAAAAGATATCATACTTTAGACTATTTTTATAAACAAAAATTCAATACCAAAGTATGTAAAATTAGTTTAAATGCTGGTTTTACTTGTCCTAACAAAGACGGCAACAAAGGAACAGGTGGATGCATCTACTGTTCCAAGCTAGGAAGTGGTGATTTTGCAGGCAAAGCAAATAAAGATTTAGTGACACAGTTTCATGATATTGAAAGCATAATGAAAAAAAAATGGCCCAATGCTCTTTACATTGGCTATTTCCAAGCTAACACAAATACTTACGCCAAGGTAGAAGTTCTAAAACAAAAATACGAAACAATTCTCCAACTAGATAAAGTCATTGGACTAAACATCGCAACTCGCCCAGATGCCATTTCCGATAAATGCCTAGACTATTTAGAAGAATTATCAAAAAAAACTTATTTAACCGTAGAACTAGGACTACAGAGCATTCATAAAAAAACAACACAATTGATCAATCGTGGCCATGATTTAGCTTGCTTTGATAAAATGGTGAAAAAACTAAGAGCAAAAAAGATCAATGTTGTCGTTCATATCATCAATGGCCTTCCTTATGAAACCAAAGATATGATGCTAGAGACTGTAAAACATATAAACAACTTAGATATTCAAGGAATCAAAATTCATATGTTACATGTGATCAAGAATACTAAGCTAGCAGATTTTTATAAGAAAAAAACATTCCCAATCCTAACCAAAGAAGAATACATTGACATCGTCATTTCTCAACTAGAATTATTACGACCAGAAATCGTCATCAATCGTATCACCGGTGATCCCGTAAAAGAAGATCTAATCGAACCACAATGGTTAATCAAAAAATTTTGTTTATTAAATGACATTGACAAAGAAATGGCAAAAAGAAACACCTATCAAGGAAAAAAATCAACCGAAAAAATCATACTTTAACAAAAAAAAAGTATAATATAGAGAGGATGATGATAAAATGAAACCAAAAATCAACGAAAAAACAAATAATAATCATACCAATCTAAAAAACAATAAAGACAAAATAAATATCATTGATGAAATTATAAATAACCAAACAATCAGCATCGAGGCAAAAAAAACAATGCTAACAATTTTAAAACAAGAATGGTCACAACCACAATCAAACCATCAAAAAGTAGTAACCAAATAAAATAATTCCAATCATAATGAATATCACCTTGTGTAAGAGCAACCAAAAAAAAGAAACCCTAAGGTTTCCTTTTTAAGTGCCTTTCAACACCTCGATAGTAATGTTTACCAAGTAAATAGTAATATTGATAATCACTATCATGCATAATCATCACCATTTTTAATATGTTCACTTTAAAACAAAATATGCATAATATTCTTCAAAAGTAATATCATGTTCATAAATATAAGTAGCTACATCCACACCAACATAACGATAATGCCACGGTTCATAAGAATAACCAGTAATATATTCTTTTCCTTTTGGATATCGTAAAATAAAACCGTACTGATGAGCATGATCCTTCATCCAACCAAACTCCTCACTATATTCAAACTGTCCTAAAGCATAACTACTTTTGATCCCTACATCTAAGGCAAGTCCTGTTTGATGTTCTGAGTGACCTGCTCTAGCACTCCATTGATCAGCCCAATCACTTCCCCTTTGATTTTTATAATTAGTATATAAATAACTCTGATAATCAAATGTACGATATGCTGAATTATTTCGAATATGATATCCTTCTTTCTCAGCAGCATCTACTAATTGTGAAAAAGCCAAATAGGCATCTTTACTTAATTTACTACCATTTTTATTATCATAGTTAGAATTTAATGTCACTAATTCACCATAATAATAGCCTTTCTCTAATTGAAAATATTTATTCACCAAAACTAAGTGTCCTTTAGAAACATCAGCCATTTGAATATTAGTATAAAATGGATAATCTAAATTACTATTTACATTACGAATGGTATCATCAATACTGTCAGCATTATAACCCATATAACGATCCAATCTCGCAAGAATAAAGTATGGATTCTGAAACAAATCAGCCAATTTTTGAGAATAAGGATAGAGAATATTATGATTAACCAAATAAATAACCGCTTCTAAATCATATCCGTCTTCTAAAGACAAAATATAATCAACATAGCGAAATAGATTTTGACTATCATAAGAAGGACTTTGAATCAACTCTACTAAAAAAGGCAAATAGGAATAGTGTTCAAGTTCTTTTACCATGGAAAAAGAATGTAATTTTTGTATTTCTTCAACTTCACGATCCGAATAACCAATCGCCAACAAACAATCATCATTACCTATAGGATTAATGTAAACTTTAAAATAAACAAATAGAAACAACATACAAAAAAATACTCCAACTATCCCCAAATATAATTTTAGTTGATTCAAAAACATTACAATTCACCACCAATCATCTATTAACTAATGTAAAAGCCCAGTAACTAGACTGGACCTTGAAATATCAATTCAATTATTTCGTTTGTGTTTTTTCTAATGTTTCAGCTAAAATAGTACCACTAGTAACCAAACTTTGTAACTCACTAGGCACAATAATTTTAGTAGATTGTCCATTCGCAACTTCAACCATAGCTTCATAACTTTTTAACTTTAATACTGCTTCATCGGCATTTGCCTCTTTTAATAACGATAAGGATTTAGCTTGAGCCTCTGAAACTTTTAAAATAGCCTGAGCTTCTCCTTCAGCTTCTAAAATATGAGCCTCTCTCTTCGCATCAGCTCTTAAAATCGAACTCTCTTTCTCACCTTCTGCTATTAAGATAGCCGCTTTTTTCTCTCCCTCTGCTTGTAGAATTTTTTCACGTCTTTCACGCTCTGCTCTCATTTGCTTCTCCATTGCCTCTTGAATATCTCTAGGAGGAATAATGTTCTTAACCTCAACACGATTAACTTTAATTCCCCAAGGATCAGTTGCCTCATCTAAAATGCTTCTCATTTTAGAATTGATAATATCTCGACTCGTCAAAGTTTGATCAAGCTCCAAATCACCAATAATATTACGAAGTGTTGTTGCTGTTAAATTTTCAATAGCGTTGACTGGGTTCTCAACTCCATAAGTAAATAATTTAGGATCCGTTATTTGAAAATAAACAACCGTATCAATTTGCATCGTTACATTATCTTTCGTAATAACGGGTTGCGGTGCAAAATCTTTTACAATTTCCTTCAAAGTAACATCACTAGCTACACGATCAATAAACGGAATAACATAATGCACTCCTGTTTGTAAAGTAGCATGATAACTACCTAATCTTTCTACAACTTTAGCTCTTGATTGCGGAATAATCTTTACTCCTAATACAACAACAATCAATAAAATAATAAAAATAATCCATATCATATTTTTTCCATCCCTTCTAACTAAATAAAATATTACAAACCCCTCGGTCTACTCATCCTCATGCATTTCCTCGACCTGTAACTTAACTCCATCAATATTCAAAATCAAAACTTTAGATCCCTCTTTTATTTTTTCAGTCGAAACCGCCATCCATTTCTTACCATCTACTTTTACCTCACCAGGATCTAACTTAGAAATATCAGCAGTAACAATTCCAATTTTTCCAACCACACGATCCAAATTCGTTTTTTCAGGGGCTCTATCTCTAACTCTATTGACAAATTTCTTCGTAAGTAACAAACTAATTGCACTAACTACTACAAATACCGCAATCTGAAGTGTCGTTTGCTCAAAATATAAACTGAAAATCAAACTAGCCAAGGCCCCAATCGCAAACCAAATCGACACCAAACTAATCGTCGCAAACTCCAAAAAAATTAAAGCCAAAAAAACAATCAACCAAACCGTTGTCATATCTTCACTTCCCTAATCTCATTATACTACAAAAAAAATCAAAATACTATACTAAAGCATATTCTTTTTCTTTAGTATATATGCAACAATCAAAGACAACATGAGTGAAAGAAAAAACAGAATCCAAAAAGCATATTCATTCGTCATCAAAAAACCAAGTGGAACATTCATTCCCATAAAAGAAGCTACCATTGTCGGAATCGAAATCACAATCGTAATACCTGCTAAAAATTTCATAATCGTATTCAAATTATTAGAAATGATAGTCGCATAAGAATCCGTAGTACTGCTCAAAATCTCTCGATACAAATTCGCCATCTCAATACACTGCTTATTCTCCACAATCGCATCTTCCAATAACTCATTATCCTCTTCGTATAAATGGATGATATTTCCTTTTAAAATACGCTCTAAAACAACCTTATTAGATCGTAAAGATGTCACCATATAAACTAAACTTTTTTCAATATTGAGAAGATTAGCCAAATCTCGATTACTAGTAGCTTTTAACATCTTAAATTCTGCTTGCTCAATTTCACCATTCAAATTTCTCAAATACTTTAAATAGGAAGTAGCAGTTCTGTATAATAATTGAATGGTAAAACGAGTCTTTTTATAAGTATAAAACTCTTTTATCCTTTGATCTTTAAATTCCTGTAGCAGGTCACACTCATCCAAAGAAACAGTAACCATATAAGAATCTTTAATAATTAAAATCGCTAGTGGAATCGTCGTAACAATCGTATAACTGTTTTTCTTTTCATGAATAGGTACATCTACAATAATCATTCGAATATCTTTATCATGATCATAATCAATTCTAGGCTGTTCCTCATCGTCTAATAGATAACTAATAAAACTAGTATCAACATCCAAAGAATCAGTCAAAAATAAAATATCATCATGATTAGGCTTTACCAAATCAATCCAACATCCCTTTTCAATTCTTTCTAACATCTCAAGTTTTCCGGTTTCTACATTAGTATGATAGATTTTGATCATTAAATCACCTCATTTAACTTTTATTCATTATAGAGACAATGAACCAAAATGTCAATCAAATTCGTAAAGTCGAATTTTAGTAGTAGAAAACAATTGAAATTTTATAAAGTGATAGTGTATGTTTAAAATAAGGAGGCATTATATGAACAAAGAAAAATTAAGAATTGTCCAATTTGGAATAGGAAAAATGGCCAAATATATCATGCGTTATGCATATGAAAAAGGAGCTGAAATTGTAGGAGCAATCGATATCAATGCAGATATTATCGGTCAAGATATTGGTACGATTATGGAATGTGAAAAGAAAGGAATCACAATCACTTCCATAGAAAATGCAAAAGAATTATTAGAATCAACCAAACCTGATGCTTGTATTATCACAACAATGAGTTTGTTAACCGATTGTAAAGATTCACTTCTATTATGCGCAGAATTAGGAATCAACGCCATTACCACTTGTGAGGAAGCTTTCTATTCTTGGAACTCTAATCCAGTCCTAACCAAACAAATCGACGAGCTAGCAAAAAGAAATCACTGTACAATTGCAGGGAGTGGTTATCAAGATGTTTTTTGGGGTGGATTAATAAACGGAATCGCAAGTGCCACTCACAAAATCACTAAAATAAAAGGAGAGTCCTGGTATAACGTTGAAGATTATGGCATTGCTTTAGCCAAAGCTCATGGCGCAGGACTAACAATGGAAGAATTTGAAAAAGAGGTAGCCAGTATCGACAATATCTCTGACGAGGAAAGACAAAACATTATTAACCAAGGAAAATACTTACCTAGCTATATGTGGAATGTAAATGGTTGGCTGTGCGGAAAACTAGGACTAACGATAAAAAGACAAAGTCAAAAATGTATTCCTGAAACTTATCATGAAAATATCCACTCTACTACTTTAAATATGGAAATTCCAACCGGAAACGCCACAGGAATGAGTGCTGTCGTCACCACCGAAACCGAAGAAGGAATAATTATAGAAACCAAATGTGTAGGAAAAGTATATGCTCCGGATGAATTCGATAAAAACGAATGGACAATCGAAGGAGAACCAAACACGACTTTAGTAATTAATCGACCAAGTACAGTAGAATTAACTTGCGCAACAATCGTCAATAGATTACCAGACTTAATCAACGCCACACCAGGCTTTATCGGAACATTTGAAATGGATGAACTTACTTATCGTGTAAAACCACTAAATGAATATATAAAATAAAAAATAAACAGCGTGTAAAAAGGGGATGAAATATCATCTTTTTTTATTGAAAAAACAGAAAAAGAAAACATAATAAATCATGTTAAGATAATCAAGACAAAATGTAAAATCGACATATATTGACACAAAAACAAAAAAAATATCAAATAGACAAGAAAAGCTAAAAAAATTATGCTATAGTAATAATAGAAAAATAGAAAGGGAGTATGTAACATGAACCAAAAAGATTTCTTACTACAAAGTAGCCATAACCAAAACAATAATGTAGTACCACCAATCAATCAAAATATAGTTGATACTCAGCCACCAATAAGCCAACCATCCAAAAACATAAAACCAAAAAAAAGGGGGATCGGCATAATCGTAATGCTGATGGCCATCGCCTTTATTTTAATCGGAATAGGCCTTCAATTTCCTACCTCAGAAACTAGTAAAGTAAACCAAGATTTATTTACATATAGTGGCATCTATAAAAATGAAAATGCAGAAATTAGAATTCATGCTAGCCACACAAACCTAATAGAAGCAACCATCGTAGATGAATCTGGATCTTACACAGTAGCTTACTTAAAAATCAATAAAAATAAGTTATATACCGATACCGAGTTCTTTGACGAAAAATATTCCATAACAGTAGAAAAAACTGCTGATGGAATCAAAGTAACAGCTAATTCAAATAATAGCGAAAGTATATACAACAAAATTAATGGATCCTACACCAAACAATCCTTCACCTATAAAGGTTGGACAGGATTATACAATTTAGATGATATCGAGATCATCATCGATGAGTATGGAGAAAATAATGCTTCTATTACTATTCTTCAAAATGGAGCGATTCACGAATTAAGTGCCACTAATATAACAGATAGAACGATTAGCTTTCAAAGTGAATTCGATGAAGCAAGTATCTTAAAAATCGAAAAAACTATCGATGGTATTACAGTAAGCGCGAGTGATAGTGACCCTGAATCATTATTAAACAAAATCAATGGTACTTATCAAAAAACAAAATAAAAAGATCAATAAATTTGAATATCTAAGACACATGGAACAAGTGATGAATATCCAAGATTCTTTTGAATACGTTCGTTGTTATATCTATGAACGTATTTTTTTTAATTCTTCT
>JAQXIG010000037.1 GCA_029007685.1 bacterium
GATAATAGTGAAATAATTCTTCCACAAATTGCACCAACTAATGAACATGTATGGCATATTTTTGCAGTAAGAACTAATGATAGAGATCATTTACAAAAATATTTATTAGAAAAAGGGATTGAAACAGTCATCCATTATCCAATTCCAATTCATAAGCAAAAAGCTTATGAAGAATTAAATACTTTAGATTATCCTATTGCGACAGAAATAGCTAATACTGTTTTAAGTTTACCAATGTATTATGGTATGACAGATGAAGAAATAAATTATGTTATTGATGTAATGAATGAATATCCAAAGGAAGGAAAGAAGCCTAAACAGCTAAATATATAAATAGATAAATATGAATTATACATATTATTTGAAGATAAAGAATATTTTAAAAAATTCAAAAATAGATATTAACCAAGAAATCGAAAAAGAAAAACAAAAGTTATCTTTAGTTAAAAAAGAATCATTATGGGGATTAACAAAATCTCAAAAAGAATATTTATCTGAATTAATAAAAATATCGGATGCCAATGAATCTTTTTTTAGATATTTAAAATTAAAGAAAATTATGAAAATGCTTACAAAAAAGTGTGATAAAAAAATAAGAATTGTTTTCTTTTGTTATGAGTATCAAACTTTTCCATCTTTTCAATCTACTTATGATAAAATGAAAAAAGATAATCGATTTGTTTGTGACTTAGTTCATATTCCCTTTTATCATATAGATAAAAAGTATAATGAAGAACTAGAATTGAAAGATTATATAAAAAATGGCTATTCTGAAATAATAAAATCCACTGAATATGATTTGGTAACTAAGAGTCCTGATATTGCCTTTTTCTTAAAGCCTTATGATTTAATACCTAAAGAATATTATATTGATGAAATAAAACAAGTAATTAATAAAAGTATTTATATTCCATATGGTATGGAAGTAGGTGCAGCTAAAGAATCAGCTAGATATCAGTTTCAATTGCCTTTACATGATGAAGCATGGATGTGCATATCGTATTGTAAAGAACATTATAAAAGAGCATGCAAATACTCTAAACAAAAGGGAAAAAACTTTCAATTAATAGGTCATCCCAGGATGGATTTAATACATTATAATTTTACGGATGATAAAGATTATAAAAGAATAAAGAAGAAAGCTAAAAATCGTAAAATATTTATGTGGAATCCGCACTTTACGATCGAAGATGGTGACAATTGGGGAACATTTAAAATGTATGGATTAGATGTTTTAAAATATTTTGCAAATCATAAAGAATTGTTTTTACTTTATAGACCGCATCCCCTTTTAAAAGAAGCTTTACAAAAAGAATGTGATTCTAATACTTTGTTAAAATATCAACAACTTTTAATGGATAACAAAGATAATATATTTACAGATGAAAGTGGCAATTATTTAGTGAGCATGCATATTGCCGATGTTTTAATTAGTGATGCTAATTCATTTGTACCAGAGTTTTTAATATACAATAAGCCTGTAATATATACGAAGAAGCCTAACACAAGTGGTTTTAAAAATACGGAACTTGAAAGTATGGTTTATACATGTAATTGCAAACAAGATATTTTTAGTAATATTAGTAACTTAAATAAAAATATAGATAAATTAAAATTAAAAAGGGAGAAAGATATAAAAGATATTTTCAAATTTGATGAAAATATTTATGTTGCAGATAAAATAATAAGTTATATTACTGATTATTTTAATATGGAGGCATAAAAATGATAAAGAAAACAGTAATTATTAGCTGTGCTGGAATGGGTACAAGATTAGGTTTAAATGTTCCAAAATGTTTAGTTGAGATAAACGGAAAAACTCTTTTAGAAATCCAATTACAACAATTAGAAGATGTAGAAGATGTAAGAATTGTAGTTGGTTATAAAAAAAATTTAGTACTTGATAAATTAGCTGAATTAAATGCTAATGTAAAAATATATGAAAATAATAATTATCAAAATACTGGTACAGCGGCTAGTTTTTGTACTGCAATAGATGAAACAGTAAATGATTATGTTATTGCATTAGATGGTGATTTGATTGTAAATTCTATAGATATGGAAACTATTTTAAATAGTGATGAAGAATTAATTTGTGGTGAAAAAATAAATACTGAAAATCCAGTTTTAATTAGTGTTGATAAATTGGGTAATGTCACAGAATTTTCACGGGAAAAAGGTGATTTTGAATGGGCAGGACTTGCGCAAATTCATAAATCAAATCTATTAAATGGAACTAAACATGTCTATCAATTGCTAGAGCCATTATTACCCAAAAAATTTCAGTTGATCAGGGCCAAAGAAATTGACACTCCTAATGATTTAGAAGAAGCCAAATTATGGATGAAGATTAATTTTTTTACTGAAAAGGATATAATTCAAAATTGGTTTCAATCTAGATTTAGTATTGATGACAATTATTTAGTATCTAGATATTCTATAAATGATAGAGCAAAATATGATATAGATTTAATAAAAAATTATATTAATCAAGAATCCTTAGTATTAGATTTAGGATGTGGAACAGGTATATTAGAAGAAAAATTAGAAAAATTTGTTAAACATATTAAGGCGATTGATAGATATCAAGAATTTTTGGATAAAGCAAAAATATCTTTAAAAATAGAATATGAAAAACATGATATAACAACATATAAAGATCAAAGAAAATATGATTTAATTATGATGTTTGGTGTAACAATGTATCTTTTAGAAGAAGAGTTAAATGATGTGTTAAAAAATTGTATTGATATGATGCATGATAACTCTGTTTTTATTATTAAAAATCAATGGTCAATTGAACAAACTGATTATATAGTAAATAAGGAGTATTCAGATAAAAATAAAAATCAATATTATGGTATATATAGATCTTTACATAATATGAAAAAAATATTAAGTAGCTATAATCTTTCATATCAATTGATAGATATATATCCTTCTGAAATGAATAAATACGAAAATACACATGAATATGCAATAGTTTGTAAAAAAAAAATTTAACAATTTTTAAAATAAAATGTTAAAACTAGCGAATGATGCAATAACTTCATTTAACATTATTCTATTAGAGATGATTGTGATGTTTTAGATTATCTTTTTTATGATAATATCATTTATTTTCTTAAATAATAATTTTATGCTGTATTTGGTTTTGAATTAATGATTATTTTATATAATTTATTTAATTATAATTATTACTCAAATCAATATATAATTATAAAAAAAGAAGTAGAAAAGTGGAAATTTATTATAAATATTTTAGTTTGTTCATGTTAATCGATGTTTGGTAAAAACATTAGCAACAATATTATTAAAAAATCAATCTTATAAAATAATTAATAATATTTATACGTAATTAGCATGGTGATTTTGTGGTATTAAATTACTATGAACAAAGATTTTTGTATTTTTAAATAGTAAAAATTGTCAAAAATCGGATAATAATATATAGATAAAAAGGTTGATTGTCAAATAGTGTGTGTAGACACAAATAAGTGATGATTAATCTTATGAAGCTAACGTGGTTCTTTGTCAAGGAGTGTTAGTGGAACCAAAACTAATGATAAATGAATCACTTGAGAGGACTAAAATTTAGTTCTCTTTTCTTATGCTTGAATTGGATTATATAATCCTTTAATAAGCATAATTCTAAATTTAAAATGTTAAATTTTGTGTAGTTGTCACTGATGTGAGACGAAAAAAATAAAAATAAAAAAGCAGTATGATATAGTTAAAATGTTAATTGTTCATATTTTTTTATTTGAATTCTTTTTTCAATAGGAGAAATTTAACCTAATATTTGCATAGGAATGTTGTTGATTCTCTTTAAATAGGTTTGATTTGTATTTTTAAATCATCATAAGAATAAAAAGATAAGTAATTATAGAATCTGTTTTGATCATTCCTATGACTTCTTTTCTGCCTTACCATTATGTCTAGGAGTACGAGGCTTGATAAGTTTGTGCTCAATATTTAAATATAAGCATAAAGCATCAAGTGAGTGAATTCTATCATTTTTTTGAATATGAGTAAATTCGCTACCATTATCTGTTTGAACAATTTTAGGTTGATAACAAAAATAAACAATAGCTCTTTTAATAAAATCAATAGTTGAATAAGAAGATTGTTTTTTATATGGATAAATAAATCTTTCACGAGATGCTTCATCAATAACAGTATATTGATAAAATTTATCCGGTAGTTCTCCAACATAACATAGTTTAGGAACAACTTTAACATCCATTTGCCATTTAATTCCAATATTAGTTGGAGTATCGTATTTTTTAGGAGTATATTTAGAATGATGTTCAGTATTAACAGGATATTTCAATTTTCTAACAGTTTTAAATAAAGAACATGCATGCCTAGAATAACCTTTTTCAGTTCTTAATTTACCATATAATTCACAAAGGGAAATATTAGGATTTCTTCTAATATAATTTTTAATCCAAGTAAGTTCTTCTTCAGTGTGAGCATTAGGATGAGGAGTAAGAGGTCTATGTGATTTACCAATTAAAGATTCTTTAGTTCCATCAAATTTTTTATTCCAACGCCTCAAAGAAGCTTTAGAAATATGATAACGTCTACAAACGTGATTAATTGATTTCGTTTGCCTATATAATTTAACAGCATAATATTTAGTATTGAAGTCATGTGGTAAATATCTAAGAGATTGTGATATACTAGTCATAGCGATAAGTCCTTTCTTTAAATGTTCTTATTCAATTAACATTTTAAGGTATCTATCGCTTTTTAGATATCATCTTGGTCTTACATCAATTGTAACTGAACAAAAAATAATTTGATATAATGAAATTACAGTTGATTTATTCAACTTCTTTATAGGCACTTATTTCTTAATTAACAAGTTAGAACGCCCCATTAGAAAGTTTGGTGAATCTGAAATTCAGTTTCACTTTTTTCTTTGTTTTAAATGGATTATTGAGTATTCAGTTTGTATTATGTTCACATCCGGGGACGAGAAGTCTGTTAAAAAGAATCTGAAATTTAAATTTTTTAATTTATGCTAAAATATAAAGATTACATTTAAGTCACAATTTAATCATAAAAAAAGTCAAATTGAGGTCATTTTCAGGTCAAAAAAATGTCCGGAAACATGATATAATTATATTTGAAGATAAAAGTAAATTGGAGGAGGTTTAAAATGCCTAGTTGGAAAATACATTCAAAGATAGCAAATGATTTATATAAACAATTAAAGATTAATAAAAAATATTTTATGATTGGTAATTTATTACCTGACCAAGATAAATATAGTATTCCGAATATAGATAAAAGTGTAAATAGAACAATTACACATTTTATTAGTAGTGAAGATTTAAAGGTGGGAATAAATTTACCAGATTATAATAGAATGTATGAAAAATATAAGGACCATTTTAATAACCCTGTTTTATTAGGCTATTTAGTACATTTATTAACTGATTTTTACTGGAATGATTATATATATAATAAATATTTTATAAAAAATAATGAAGAATATATTGGAGTTAAAATCAATAACGGAAATATCGTTAATTGTGAATTTTCCGTAGCCAACTCTATGAAACAAAGCGATTTTAGAAAATTTAATAATTTGCTATCAGTAAGAAAAAACCATTTTAGGTTTTGCTTAAATAATAATTTTTTTAGAGAAATTACAGAATTAAAATTATCAAAAAAAGATATTTATAGTGTTGGTAAATATTTAAATTTATCACATCTAAAAACAAAAGATAATACTGAATATAAAATTTTAAATGAAATAGAATTAAATAAGTTATTAGAGAATAGTAAAAAATTTATTTTAAAATATTTAAAGGATAAAAAAATAATAAATTAAATTATACTTTAAAATTATGAACAAAATATAGTCATTTTTCGGTCAGAAAAAAGTCAAGAAAACTGGATTAGCTGAAAATTGTGTGATAGTATGTAGTAGAAATCGTATCCTTGGGGGCTTCTATGATGTTCACATCACGCCCCAGATTTGTATCGATCTCACATACCTTGATTTAGGAAGGCGATTACTATATAAAAGGCCCATAATATTTGATATTACGAGCTTTTTTGTTTTGTAATTGTAAAATGAATTATGTATAAAAATGACCATAGAATCTTTAGATTTTCTAAGTGAAATTAAGACTAAACAAAGTACTATCAATTTCAACCTTGAATTTTATTTGATTATATTATTACATTTCATCAAACAATCTTAATGTAACTGAATCATATGGGGTTATTGTTAGTGATTCTTTAATTTATGATAAAGCAATAAAGATTTTAGAGCACTATTTATTTTGAAATTGTAATATAGTTTTTAGAAACGCTATTTTGGGAGATATTTCTATAAAAATATTATCATGAAGTATATCATGATTAGATGATATGGACGAAACAATCCATGTCATTATTTTTTCTTCTTCTCATAAACTTTATTATGAGTTATGATGAAATCAATGCTAAATTAAAACAGTTAAGGATAGAAGATTTGACTTGGATTATATACATTGTAATTATCGTTATGAGTTGGTATTCCAATTCTTTAGAAAGAAAGTATTATATATATAATGATTTACATAGCAAGGAACAATATAGAAAAATGATGATACTTATCTTTTCTATTTTAGTTGTTATATATCTTTATTTTTTAAAGAGTTCTTATGATGATTTGAAGAATATTAAACCATATGATCCATATGAGAAGAAGCATCTAACTTGTATGTCTTTTATAGGTTCTTTATTAGTGGCAATTAGTGGTTTTATCTTTTTGTATATAGCTATTATGGATGAAGAGCTTCATGTAGAACTTGCATTTAATTAATTATTGTTTTATTACTTGGTGTTTATTCACTAGTAATTTTTTTGTATCATATTATTGTAAATATTACAGTAGTGTGAGATATACTAATATGTAAAGGATTAGATGATATTTTTATGGATGGAGAACATCTTTTTTTAGAAGAGTTTACGAGAACGATGACTTTTTTTGATCAATATATGAAAATTAAGGTGGAGCACGATAGTCGTTATTTTGCTATAGTGTAGTGATACTAATTCATGAATGTCTTAGGGAAAACTTTTTTGGTAGAGAAAGTGATTATCCATTCAAACATTATTGAAACTATCTATCATGTAAATCAATTTTCTCCATTAGAGGTTGGAGGAAGAAAAGCGTGTTATTTAGATGGAATATTTTCTATTATGATTAAAAGATATTTTCATATGGTGGAAAGATATTTGATATGATCCTATGAATATTATTTAGGAGTTAGGAAAAATTCGAGAACTTGGGTATGATGTGAAGAAAATAGATGATATTAGTGATGAGATAAAAGGCGAGCGATACTTATTAAGGTATTAAGAAAATAGGAGTGATGATCTTTGTAGAAAGATGTAGGATTTCCGTTAAGCGGAAATAGAAAAATTTGATTGGTTAGTGTGGATTATGAAAGTACTGGTTCTTATAGAATCTTGGAAAACTTAATATTTGGGATTATTATCACGGATTTGATGAGTGATATGATTGGCTTGATCGAAATCATCAAAAACATGATGCTGTAGATGAATCTTTTTCTGATTATTATATTTTACAGTCTCCTATTGATATGGGTAATTACAGTATATTGACTATCTTTTTTATTTGATTGTTTCCTCAGTTTACATTAGTAAACTCTTATCCAATATACTAGTAAATTATGGTATACTTTTGTTAGATCGATGTTCACGATAGTGAACAGGGGAGGATAGTATGAAAGAAATGAATCGAAATGAGCATTTTATTAGAAATATGCTTCTGTTGATAGAGCAAATGACGGAACAGAATTTAGAAGAAGAGATCAAAAAATATGTAGATGAGCTTGAATTTGGTGATGTTGAACAGAATAGTTTGTATGTTAAGTGTATTTTTGCTTTGAAACAAATCAGTCATTTAACAGGAGAAAAATACAAGGAAAAAGCTCAGAGAATATGTCAAGATTATTTGTCTTATGAAATCGATAATCCTATTAAATATCAGAGTAATTTTAGAAAAGAAAAGTATAAACAGTTAAATTTAGATATTCCTAAAGATGTTATGGAACGATTTGACCAGTGCTTAGAAAGAACGGGCCATACTAAAAAGTCGGTTATTTTAAAAGCGATTGAGGATTATATTCATGAAAATGAAACAAAGAAAACGTCGTAACTTGACAAATACCAAACCTAGGTAATATAATATTATCGTAGGGAGGTGATCGTATAAAAAAATACACACAAAAAAGATAAGTAGAAGAAATATCTTAGCGGATTTTCTACTTATCTAAAATTTGAATCTACTGAAAAGTAAATTCTTTTATATTGTACTAAAAAAGTTTTTCTTTTTCAAGTAAGTAGGAAAACAGATGTGAAGAGGTAGGTTATTATTTATGTTATTTAGTGATAAAGATTCAGAAGATAATACCGTTGGTTAATTTACAATTATTTTTTAGATCCATGAAGGAAGAATGGCTATATAAAATTCTATGACATGTGTAAAGAAATTCGGAAATTATTTGTAAAGTATCCTTTCTTAAAAACGTTAATAGTTAGAGTTTAAGATACAGGATCTTTCATTTAGGGGATAGCTTTTACAAACTATGTGAATTATTGAATGGAAATCTAGGTTACAGGGAAAATATGTTTATCCAGTAAATCGTTATTTTCCAAGTAGTAAGCTAGAAACTAAAATCAAATAGGTAGGTAACTACCCAAGCCAATCAATTTTAAAATGTTTATTCTTTTGTTCTGAATCATCAAAAAATGCTTTGCTGTATTTGATAAGAGATAAAAGGAGTTGATAGAAAATGAGATGCAGATTGCATATATTAAAGCGAAGAATGATTTTATTGATTTTATTAGAAGTATTGATGTTAGTGATCATTCATATGTTGATTCGAATCAATTATCATTTCGACTATTAAAAAAGGTCATATTTTTATGACCTTTTTATAGTTTTTATTTGAATCAATTTTGTTCAACATATTGCTTAATTTCTTTATAAAACAATATTTTATACATCTAGTTTTGTTATATATTCGTTATTAATCAGTTATCCAGTTAAACACAACAAAGAAAATTTCTATTAACAACCATTATTGATTCCTCTAAAGCTATTTCCACAGAATATAAATATTATAATTAATACAATTATTATTACCCAAATCCAACTGTTATTATTTCCGAATCCATCATTATATCCATATCCTGGGCAGCACATTCCTGGGTATCCATATCCATACATAGTATCCATTCTCCTTTCAGTATATTATATTTTGTAGTAAGGAAAAACTACATAATAAATACCTATATTAGTGTGATCGTTTTTGTAAATTGAAAAAACTATTCGGTACTTTCAAATATTTTCTAATATTGGTTTACATTTTTTTAATTTTCATCATCTTTTTTCTTCCAATGTTGAATATTTTGTATTTGCTTTTTGTTCTTTTTTTCTTTAAGATCAAGTTGGTGATTTTAATGCATGATAAAATTTGTGGTTATGAGTTAGATGATCAACAAAAACAAATTGTGTTAGATGATAGTAAGTATTTATTAGTGGTAGCTGGAGCAGGGAGCGGAAAAACATTTACGATATTAGGAAAGATTTATTATTTTATTCATTATTTAAATGTTGATCCAAAAGAGATATTGTGTATTTCGTTTACTAGAGCAACGGTTACTAGTTTGAAAGAGAAAATTAAGAAAGAGTTTTCTTTCGATATGACGGTTTATACTTTTCATCAATTAGCACTTGAAATTCTAAAACAAGGCAATCGTTGCTTTTCTATTACGGCTAGTGATACTTTAGAAAATATGATCCATATGTTTTTTTCTGTTACTATTTTAGAATATCCTGCTTTCATGAAGATGGTTTTACAGTATTTTCATATTAAAAAATATCAAAATATTCTTCCGTTTTATCAAAAATTTTATCAGTCTCATTATCATGATATTGAGATGTTAGAGCGATTAATTTTGTCATTTATTCATTTGTTTAAGTGTAATGGTTTTGTTTTAAAAGATTTTTCTTCTTTGTTAAAAATGATTAAACGTACTATTTTTTATTCTACTTATCAAAAAGAAAAGAATTTTTTAATTTTAACTTTAAATATTTATCTTCAATATCAGAAATATTTATTAGAGAACCAAGAGATTGATTTTGATGATATGGTTATTCAAGCAACTTCTTTAGTTTTAGAAGAAGGAATTCCAGGGAAATGGAAGTATATTATTATCGATGAGTATCAAGATACTTCTTTGATACGGTTTCAGTTGATTCAGGCTATTTTGAAACAGACTAGTGCTTCTTTGATGGTAGTTGGAGATGATTTTCAATCTATTTATCGATTTACGGGGTGTGATTTGTCATTATTTTTAAATTTTTGTGATTATTTTGATAAGGCAAATATTATGAAAATAGAAAATACTTATCGTAATAGTCAAGAATTAATTAAGGTAGCTGGAGATTTTGTAATGAGAAATAAAAAACAAATTCATAAAGATTTACGTTCTAGTAAACGATTAGAGAAACCGATTCAAATTATATATTATAAAGATTTAGGGGATACATTTGTGAAATTGGTAAAGGAAATTTATCGAAATAGTCATCAAGCAATTTTAGTTTTAGGGAGGAATAATAAGGATATTCAAATGATTATGCATGATAATATACATATAAAGAGTGATGGTAGGATTGTATTACTAGATGATGTTGATATTTGTATTTCTTATATGACCGTTCATAAGTCTAAGGGATTGGAGGAAGAAAATGTAATTGTTATTCATTTAGAAAATCATTTATTGGGTTTTCCTAATCAAATTCGGAATGATAAAATTTTGAGATTAGTTTCCCATTCTTTTGATTTTTATCCTTATAGCGAAGAAAGAAGATTGTTTTATGTAGCGCTTACTAGAACTAAAAATTATGTATATTTACTGGTTCCTCGAAGAAATCCTTCTATCTTTGTGTTAGAACTTATAAAAAAACATCGAAAACAGATTGAGGTTCGAACTATTGATTAAAATTATTTTTGTTATCCGATGTTTGTCGTGATATACTAAGTATAAATATGGATGAGGTGAAGTATATGATACAGGAATTTAAGCAATTTATTTCTAAGGGGAATGTAGTGGATTTGGCAGTAGGTGTTATCATAGGTGGTGCATTTGGTAAGATTGTGACATCATTGGTTAACGATATTATGATGCCATTAATTGGGGTTTTAATTGGTGGAATCCATTTTTCAGGATTGTCATTTAAAGTAGGAGATTCAGTTATTTTGTATGGTTCTTTTATTCAGAATGTAATTGATTTTTTAATTATTGCGATTTGCATTTTTGTTTTTGTGAAATTTGTCAATCGAGTTATGAAACAAAAAAAAGAGGACACCAAAAAAGAGAAGAAGATAGAAAAAGCAGAAGAAATTGTATTATTAGAAGAAATTAGGGATTTGTTAAAAAAACAAATAAACAAAAAGAAAAATTAATGTGATTTTTCTTTTTTTAGCTATCTACTATGGTTCCACCATTTGGATGAAGAACCTGACCTGTCATATAGCGAGAGTCGTCACTAGCTAGAAATAAATAGCTTGGAGCGATTTCAAATGGTTGGGCTGCTCTCATTAAAGGAACTTTTGGAGTAAGGGTACCGAATGTTTCTACTTCTTCGGTACTATAAGAAGCTGGGATTAAGGGTGTCCAAGTAGGACCAGGTGAAACGGCATTTACCCTGATTTTTTTGTCTGCTAAGGATAAGGCGAGAGATTTGGTTAGGGATACAATGGCACCTTTGGTACTACTATAGTCGATTAATCTCTTTTCACCTTGATAGGAAGTGGTAGAGGATGTATTAATAATCGATGCATTTTCTTTTAGATGAGGAAGAGCGGCTTGAATCATATAAAAGTAGGAAAAAACATTAGTTTGATATGTTAATAATAACTGTTCTTCAGTGATATTTAGAATGCTATCTTGTAGGAACTGAACGGCAATATTATTGATCAAAATATCAATTTTACCCAATTCTCTTAGAGTATAATCGACAGCTTTATAATTGTTTTCTTTATATCTTAAATCTCCTCGAATATTAATGCATCTTCTTCCTAATCCTAGGATATAATTTTTAGTAAACTCAGCATCTTGATCTTCATCCAAATATGTAAAGGCAATATTCGCTCCTTCTTTGGCAAATAGGATCGCGATACTTCGGCCAATGCCACTATCTCCTCCAGTAATTAACGCAACTTTTCCTTTTAATTTACTATTTCCATAGTAATCAGGATTGTCAAAAATAGGGCGTGGTCGCATTAAATATTCTAATCCAGGTTGGGTATTTTGGTGTTGCCTTGGAAATACTAAGGGAATATCTTTGCATAGCTTTCTTTTGCCAATGTAATCATATTTTGGATACATGTTATCACCTTCTAACTTATTTTATTTTAATTATTTTAATTTATGAAGAGCGATTGATAAAAAATGATAGATTCTTTCCTGATCATGTGTTATAATATGTGCTTATTACGTGTATTTATCCTGCTTTTGATCATGAAAATAGATGAAGGGGTTGATGCTATGAAAGAGAAAATGAAAAACTTAGTTATTACTAATTATTGTAGTACTGATAAACGAAAATATCGCTTTATTCATGAGGTGAAGGAAGATCCGCTTATTCGAGATTTTGTATCTCCTAATATCGAGCAATATTTGAATGATTCTGAAGGAGTAAGTCGTTTGAAGGTAGGGCCTGCTTATATTATAGCGGATCAAAGAAAATTAGTGGGTTTTATTCGATTGGCGACTTTGAATTTGAATGGAGTTTTAAATCTTCATTACGGTGTACATCCAAGTTTTAGAAAACAGCACTATGGGACTAAAATTTTAGTTGAGACGGGAAGTTACTTGTTTCAGAGTATGCCAGATGTTAAAAAGATTGAGTTATATATTCATGAACGTAATACGGGAAGTCTAGGTTGTGCAAGTAATGCGTGTTTTCAGTTCGATCGAGAGTTTTATGATAAAGATGGTTTGTCGTTAACTAAAGTGTATTCTCGTAGTCTATAATTTATCTGTTATTTATTTTTATGAAAGAGTTAAATCTTTCTTTTTTTGTGTCAAGATATGTTTTAGTTCGTTGTACTTAGGTCATAATTATTATATAATGTTTATAGTAAAGGAGAATTAGTATGGAAGATAAACAAGTATTAACGAGTGAAGAATTAGAGAAAATTGATAAGTATTTTAGGGCGGCTAACTATTTAGCAGTTGGGCAATTGTATTTACTTGATAATCCACTATTAAAGGAACCATTGAAATTTAGCGATATTAAAAAAAATGTAGTAGGACATTGGGGAACGATACCGGGTCAGACTTTTGTTTATACACACTTGAATCGTATTATTAAGAAATATGATTTGGATATGATTTATTTATCAGGACCAGGTCATGGGGGAAATGCAATTGTATCTCATGTTTATATGGAAGGAAGTTATAGTGAGATCTATCCAAATATTACAGAAGATATAGAAGGAATGCAGAAATTATTTAAACAGTTTTCTTTTCCGGGAGGTGTATCTAGTCATGTGGCACCAGAAACACCAGGATCTATTCATGAGGGAGGAGAACTTGGTTATAGTTTAGCTCATGCGTTTGGGGCGGTTTTAGATAATCCTGATTTGATTGCAGCTTGTGTGATTGGGGATGGAGAAGCAGAAACTGGACCTTTGGCTAGTAGTTGGCATTATAATAAATTTTTAAATCCAGTTACTGATGGGGCTATTATTCCGATTTTGCATTTAAATGGATATAAGATTGCGAATCCTACGGTGTTTGCGAGAATTGATAAAGAAGAAATGCTTTCTTTTTTTAAAGGATGTGGTTTTGAACCGTTTATTGTGAGTGGAAATGATCCGAAGGTAATGCATCAAAAGATGGCTGCTACGTTAGATACGATTGTTGAAAAAATTAAGAATATTCAAAAACGAGCTAGAGTAGATGGTGATTTAGAAAGAAAGATCTGGCCAATGATTATTTTAGAAACGCCAAAGGGTTGGACAGGACCTAAAGAAGTAGAAGGTAAACAGATTGAAGATTCGTTTAGAGCTCATCAAGTACCGGTTATTATTTCAGAAAATTCACCAGAAAATGTGCGAATTTTAGAAGAGTGGATGAGAAGCTATCATCCAGAGGAGTTGTTTGACGAACAGGGAAGATTGCTTCCAGAATTAAAGGAGTTAGCTCCTATTGGTAATAGAAGAATGGGGGCTAATCCTCATACTAATGGGGGAAAATTATTAGAAGAACTTCGTACCCCTGATTTTAGAGATTATGGGGTCAAAGTAGAAGTGCCTGGTAATACGGTAGCTCAAGATATGAAAGAATTAGGAGCTTATATTCGTGATTTGGTTAGTTTAAATGCAGATAAACAAAACTTTCGTATTTTTGGACCGGATGAAGCTTTGTCTAATCGATTAAATTATGTGTTTGAAACAACTAATCGTCAATTTAATGCGATTACTTATCCAAATGATGAATTTTTAAGTAAGTCAGGAAGAGTACTTGATTCTTACCTATCAGAACATGCTTGCCAAGGTTGGTTAGAAGGATATTTACTGACGGGGCGTCATGGATTCTTTCATACATATGAAGCTTTTTCTAGAATTATAGATTCGATGGCTAGTCAACATGCTAAATGGCTCAAGGTGACTAAAGAGTTAGCTTGGAGAGTGCCTATTTCTTCACTTAACTATATTTTATCTAGTCACATCTGGCAACAAGATCATAATGGATATACTCATCAAGATCCAGGATTCTTGTCACACTTGGTAAGTAAGAAGGCTGATATTGTGCGTATGTATTTACCACCTGATGCGAATTGTTTATTGTCTTGTTTTGATCACTGTATTCAAACAAAAAACTATATTAATGTCATTGTAGCTAGTAAGCATCCTAGACCGCAATGGTTAACAATGGAGCAAGCTATAAAGCATTGTACACAAGGAATTGGAATTTGGAATTTTGCGAGTAATGATCAGCATAGTGAAACGGATATCGTTATGGCTTGTTGTGGAGATACGCCAACATTAGAAACATTAGCAGCAGTATCTATTTTAAGAAATAATTTTCCGGAACTTAAGATTAGGGTAGTTAATGTAGTTGATTTGATGCGTCTACAATCGCATTTAGAACATCCACATGGTTTAAAGGATGAAGATTATAATTTATTATTTACGAAAGATAAACCAATTATTTT
>JAQXIG010000038.1 GCA_029007685.1 bacterium
TATTAAAACTTTTTTTTCCACAATAAAACAGTATGTATCATAAAACAAGTATCAAACAGAACATCCCCTACCATCCACTATAATTTTAAAAAAATCTAGCGATCATCAAAAGACATAAAATAAAATACAATTTAACTAAAAAAGAATTAAAAGAGCATATTATTCAACGTTTCACGTGAAACATCATACACAATCATTAACTTTCCCTCAAAAAACAAAAGACACACTTAACTTACGTTTCACGTGAAACATTACATTTTTTATACAAACTCAACCTAAATCAAGAATATTTTTTCAAATAAGATAAAAATAAAGAACAATAAATCTACAGAAAGTAAAACTAAAAACACAAAAAGCAAGCGAACCATTTTCACCTAAAAAATTCAATTATACATTATCTCAAACATCAAAAATGACACACAATTATTAATTAAAATTCCAAAAAGAGCTATATACAATTTATGTTTCACGTGAAACATCACTCCCAACTATTGATTCAACCTAAAAAGCAAAAGATTACTTTTACCTATGTTTCACGTGAAACATTACTTTTTTTTATATAAACTCAATCAAATTCAAAGACAATATTTTTTAAAATAGAATCACTTCCCAGAGAAAAAGCACATAAAAATATTTCCCGGGAAATATTTTTTAAATATAGTTAAAAACAAACAATAAGAAACCGAAATATTTAGAAAGTAAAATTTAAAACACAAGAATTATTGAACCATTTTCATCTAAAAGAATTCAATTATATATTATCTCAAATATCAAAAATAACATACGATTATTAATTAAAATTCCAAAAAGAGCTATATACAATTTATGTTTCACGTGAAACATTACATTTTTTCATAAAAATTCAGTCAAACTCAAAGACAATATGTTTTTAAATAAAATTATTTCCCAAAGAAAGATCACTCAAAAATTATTTCCCGGGAAATAATTTTTTTAAATATATATAAAGAAAGAACAATAAAATGAAGTATATAGAAACAAAAAATATAAAAAGTAATTGAAGTATTTTCATCTAAAAAAAAATTTAATTACATGCCATTTCAAAGATCAAGCGTCATATATAATTATCAATTAAAATTAAAAAAAGAACTACATGCAACTTATGTTTCACGTGAAACATTACACTTTTTATATAACTTTAATCGAGCGAAAAAAGTTTTTTTAAAATAGAAGTATTTTCTAGAAAAGGATAATCTACAATCTATTTCTCGGAAAACAATTTTAAAAAAGATACGAGAAAAAATAATTAATAATAAAATAGTAAAATTATATATATTGAAGTAAATTTGAAATTATAAAAACTAATTTAATTATTCTCACCTAAAGAAATTAATCATACACAATTCTAAAAATTAAAATATCAGCAATTCAATGTTTCACGTGAAACATTGTGAATATAACTAATTGACATCAATTTCATTTACAAAAAAAATAAAACATCATAAATTAAGAAACAAACCATAATCACTGATTCTCTCTAATAAGAAACAATTTTCAGAAAATAATAATTTATGATAAAAATCAAAAAAATTATAAAACAATATTATCAAATCAATACAATAAATAGAATTAAAAGAAAACAACTAAATTATAGAAAAGAGAAAATAACAAAATAATTCAACCTCAGATGTTTCACGTGAAACATTGATAAAGGAATAAATAAAAAAGTACTCAACTAGAAAAATCATAATAAATATCACAATCACAAATATACACAAAATATGACACAATATCTAAAATAAAACTAAACTACAGCAATTCATTAATGTTTCACGTGGAACATTATATTAGAAATAAAACTAACATAATCAAAAAAGATCAAAAAGGAAAAGAAAAAACATAAAACAGTAAGAAAAAAGATAGGCTATAATAATTCACACTAAGAACTAAGTATAAAAATGCCAGAAGATCATAAGAAACTAATTTAGATCTAATGTTTCACGTGAAACATATTTCAATAAAAAAAGTTCCACAAAAAAAAGAAGCAAAGACTGCCTCTTTTTAATTTTCTTGAGACTCAGAAATTTTATCCACAACCTCATCTACACTAGATTCACTGACAGCGTCCTCACTTTTTATAATAGTAGATACAGTAGCCACCATTTGCTCATCCTTGAGTCTCATTAATCTAACTCCCTGAGTAGTTCTTCCCAAAGTTGAAATTTGCTCCATTGACATTCTCATAATAATGCCACTATCTGTAATGATCACAAGATCCTCATCTCCAGTCACAGCCTTTAATGAAACTAACATACCATTTTTTTCCGTAACATTAAGAGCCTTAACACCCTTGCTACCACGATGAGTAAGACGATATTCATCTATAGGAGTTTTCTTACCATATCCCTTCTCAGTAACAATTAACACCTGCTCATTAGAAGTAATAACCTCACCACCAATAACTCTAGATCCATCAAGTTCAATTCCTTTAACACCAGAAGCAGTACGTCCCATAATACGAACTTCACTTTCCACAAATCGCACCATTCTACCATTAGAAGCACCAATAATAATTTCGTTTTCCCCCGTTGTCTTACTAACAGAAATTAACTCATCATCATCTTTCAAACCAATTGCAATCTTTCCACTACTTCTAATATTATCAAATTCCTCTAACCTAGTTCTCTTAACAATACCATCTTTAGTAATAAAAAATAAATAGTGATAATCATGCTCCTTAGCATTTAAAGAAATAATAGAATTTATTCTTTCATCTTTTTCCACAGGCAACAAATTAATAATTGGCAATCCCTTACCTTGTCTGCTAAATTCCGGAACCTCGTACCCCTTCATTCTATAAACTTTCCCCTTATTACTAAAGAATAAAATATAGTCATGAGTTTCCATATTAATCATTTTTTCCACAAAATCTTCTTCATTCGTAGCCATTCCCTTAATACCAACACCACCACGATTTTGTGTTCTGTATTCATCAGCCAATACTCTCTTAATATATCCCTTATTAGTCAAGGTAATTAAAATATTATCCACAGGTATCAACGACTCATCCTCTATATATTCAATCGCAGTCATATCAATCTTAGTACGCCTATCATCACCATATTTCCTCTTAACTTCTAACATTTCCTCTTTGATAATATCCAAAACCCTTTGCTCAGAAGCCAAAATATCTCTATAATCCGAAATTTTAATTCGTAAATCACCTAATTCAGCCTCAACCTTACCACGTTCCAAACCAGTCAAACGACGAAGTCTCATCTCAAGAATACTATTAGCTTGAATTTCGTCCAAATCAAACCTAAACATCAAATTAGTTCTTGCCTCTTCATCACTATCAGCAGCTCGAATAATACGAACTACCTCATCAATATTATCCAATGCAATCCTTAAACCTTCTAATATATGAACTCTTTCCTCTGCTTTACCCAAATCATATCTAGTTCGTCTAATAATAACTTCCTTTTGATGATCTACATATTTGACAATAATATCCTTAAGTCCCAAAGTTCTAGGTGTTTGTCCATCTAAAACTAAGAAAATAATTCCAAAAGATACCTGAAAATTAGTATGCTTATATAGATTATTTAAAACCACTTGAGGATTGGCATCCCTCTTTAAAGTAATTGTAATCTTAATACCTTCCTTTAAATCAGTATGATAATCCGCAATTCCTTCAATTACCTTATTATGAACAAGCTCCGCAACCTTATTCTTAAGTTCCATCGTATTAACACCAAACGGAACCTCATCTATAACGATATTGCTATGATTGCCAACCTCTTCAATTGTTGCTTTGCTTCGAATAGTAATAGATCCCCTACCAGTTTCATAAGCCTTTTTAATACCAGAATTACCAAGAATAATACCACCAGTAGGAAAATCTGGCCCTTTAATATATTCCATTAGTCCCATTGTATCAATATCAGGATTATCAATATAGGCAACACATCCATCAATAACCTCACCTAAATTATGAGGAGGAATATTAGTAGCCATACCTACAGCTATCCCCATCGAACCATTAACTAGTACATTAGGAAATCTAGATGGAAGCACCTTAGGTTCCTTCCTAGTAGCATCAAAGTTATCATCCATATCCACAGTATCTTTATTAATATCACGCAATAACTCTAACGAAATCTTAGCCAATCGAGACTCCGTATAACGCATAGCTGCGGCACCATCACCTTCGATATTACCAAAATTTCCATGCCCATCAACCAACATATATCGTTGATTGAAATCCTGTGCCAAACGTACCATCGCATCGTAAATCGAAGAATCACCGTGAGGATGATAATTTCCCATAACTTCACCAACCGTTTTAGCACTCTTTCTATGAGGTTTATCAGGAGTATAACCAGATTCATACATCGACCATAAAATACGTCTATGAACCGGTTTCAAACCATCCCTAAGATCAGGTAACGCACGAGATTTAATAACACTCATCGAATATTCCATAAATGAAGTCTTAACCTCATCCACAATATTATTACAATCTAATCGATCTCTTTCATGAAAATATCCACTAAATTGATTTTCTGATTTTACGTTATCCACAACTTTTTGAGATTCATTATCATCCACAGAAATATTCTTCATGTTTTTTACAACTTCACTATCTTGATTAGCTCTATCTAATAACTCATTTAAATCATCCTTATTATCCATAATAAACCTCCCTAAATATCAATATTTTGCACAAAATCAGCATTTTCTTCAATAAATCTTCTTCTAGGTTCAACTTCGTCACCCATTAATTTTCCAAATATTGCATCTGCAGTTACACAATCATCCACTGTAATTTTTCTTAAAACACGCTTTTCAATATCCATAGTTGTCTCATTTAACTCGTCTGCATCCATCTCTCCTAAACCCTTCATACGAGCAATTTCTGCCCTAGAACGAACATTATCAGGAAGAGAATTCATATAAGCATTAAGTTCTTCATCATTTAAAACGTATTTCCTAGTTTTCCCATGCATGATTCGATAAAGCGGTGGTTGAGCAGCATACACATGACCTGCTTCTACAATTGGTTTAAAAAAACGATAAAATAAAGTTAATAATAAAACTCTAATATGAGAACCATCCACATCAGCATCCGTCATAATGATAATTTTATCATATCGTAACTTAGACAAATCAAAATATTCACCAATTCCAGTGCCAAATGCCGTAATTATAGTCTTGATTCCTTCATTTCCAAGAGCTTTATCAAGTCTAGCCTTTTCAACATTAAGAATTTTTCCTCGTAATGGAAGGATAGCTTGAGTCATAGAATCTCTTCCTTTTTTAGCAGAACCACCGGCACTATCTCCTTCAACAATAAAAATTTCAGAAACACTAGGATCCTTACTCTTACAGTCAGATAATTTTCCAAAGAAATTAGTAACAGCTAAATCACTCTTACGAGTAGCTTCTCTAGCCCTCTTAGCTGCCATTCTCGCATTTCTAGCCAAAATAGCTTTATTCACAATAACCTTGGCTTGATCAGGATTTTCTAATAAAAATCTTTCAAATCCCTCCGCAAAAACACTATCTGCTAATGATCTAACCTCAGAATTTCCAAGCCTACCCTTAGTTTGTCCCTCAAACTGTGGATTTGGATGCTTACAAGAAACGATCATCGTAAGCCCCTCTTTTACATCGTCTTCTCTAAGATTTTCATCTTTGTCTTTTAATATATTAGTCTTTCTAGCATAACTATTAATTACTCTAGATAATGCTCTTTTTACCCCATCTTCATGAGTACCACCATCATGTGTATTAATATTATTAACAAAAGAATAAATATTAGTATTATACGAAGTATTATATTGCATAGCTACTTCAAAGAATACACCATCTTTCTCTCCATTTAAATGAATAATATTTTCATGAATCGGTGTTTTTTCTTGATTAATAAATCTAACATATTCACTAATACCACCTTCATATAAGAAAGTTTCACCCGTTGTATCTTCTAAATCTCTATCATCACGAATATTAATAGACAATCCCTTATTTAAAAAAGCAAGCTCTCGAACCCTGATCTTCAAAGTTTCATAATCATAAATATCAGTATCAAATATTTCAGGATCAGGCTTAAAGGTTACTGTAGTCCCAGTTCTATTTTCACTGCAATTTCCCACTACTTGCAAAGGCTCTACAGTATGTCCACCGTTTTCAAATCTGATTTTATGAATCTTATTATTTTTATAAACCGTAACTTCTACCCATCTACTAAGAGCATTCACAACACTAGCACCAACTCCATGAAGACCTCCAGATACTTTATATCCTCCTCCACCAAATTTACCACCAGCATGAAGAACCGTATAAACAGTCTCTACCGTTGAAATACCAGTTTTAGGATGAACATCTACTGGAATTCCTCGACCATCATCCTTCACTGTAATGGAATTATCCTTATTGATAACCAATTCTATATTATTACAATAACCCGCTAGAGCCTCATCAATCGCATTATCTACAATTTCCCATACTAAATGATGAAGACCTTTTACATCAGTTGTTCCTATATACATTCCAGGACGTTTTCTTACTGCTTCTAATCCCTCAAGAACTTGAATATCACTTGAATTATAATGTTTTTCATTTTCCATAATTTTT
>JAQXIG010000039.1 GCA_029007685.1 bacterium
AAGGATATGAATTATATCCAATATCATTATGAGGAGCTAATCGTAGAACTAAATCGAATTATCGATCTAATTCGTAAGTATGATGAGAAATAAGAGTTTGGGTATAGGAAAAGGTAGTGAGAGTGCCTTTTTTCTTTTTCTAAATCCATCAATAGTAACTCTTATTCACTTGAAAGTGTAAAACTAGTTTCTTTAGTTGACGTTTTTTAGAAAAGTTTTTTTGGAATTTCTTGCATTTTTAATTATTTTGTGTTATTATTGTGAATATCTTGTACTATGGGGTGTCCAAGATAGGGGGATTGGTTGACATGAAATATGGATATACATTCGAATATCTAAATGAAATAGATTTTCATAAAAAAGAAAGAAGTGTACGTAAATACAATATGCTTGCTTATAAAAAATTGGTTTTTCAATATTACCCATCTTTGCGTAACAGTGAATTTTTAGGAAAAGTTGTTTCTGCCAACGAACAAGAGGATAGTGTTTCTTATGAGTTGGAGTTGCCTACTGATGAATTATTTCAAAAGGTTCATGGGGTTATTAGATTACATTATACTGTTTATCTATCTAGAAGAATCATTTTATTAACGAATATTACACCAGATCAAATTTTAGATGAGGGACATCGCGCTGAACTTTCCACTTATAAAGGTGTAATGATATCAAAAAGTAATCCTAAAAAGGATATGTTTAAAGTTGATTTGTTGAATATGCTTCAAAAATAGAAGCGTATTTTTGTTGGGAAAATTTTGCAACGTTATAAAATTTTGATAAAAGTTTTGAAAAGTTATTGCATAACATAATGGTTTGTGTTATTATTTAATGGGTATGGACCCTTAGCTCAGTTGGTTAGAGCATCCGGCTCATAACCGGGCGGTCGATGGTTCGAGTCCATCAGGGTCCACCACATGCGGGTGTGGCGGAATTGGCAGACGCACTAGACTTAGGATCTAGCGCCGTAAGGCTTGCAGGTTCAACTCCTGTCACCCGCACCAGAAGCAAAAATCGTCAAAAATGACGTTCATAATAGAAGACTCAATTGATATTGAGTTTTTTTTGCTGTTTAAAGGAGTGAAACGATTATGATTAAAATAATAAAAAAAGAACTTAATATCAGGCCATATTTAAAGAAAAAAATAATGTGGGCAGGAAAATATACAAATATAAATATAGAAGTTATAAAGGGTAATTTAATACGATTAGAACCTACTAATATGACTTATATAGAATCTCATAAAGTGATTATTAATGGAAAAGATATATTTTGTATTAATGAATTAAATAATCAATTTAGATTATGTGAATTAATTCATTACTTTAAAAAGACAAAATCAATATTATAAAAAAATATTAATAGTAATTTTACAGTTTTTAGTATAATAATCTTAGAAGAATCATGTAAATAATTTGAGGTGAGTGTATGGATAAAAATAATCCTAAAAGAAATAAATAAAAATGAAATAGTTATTAAAATAAAAGAGGAAGAAAGTAGAGCACATCTAGAAAAAATAATAAACTTCGAAGAAGAAGTAGAAATTTATTCAAACTATACACAAGATCATAATAAAATATTATTTACATTTAAAATTTATAAAGTTTTGACTATTATTGATAATAAACATAGTGTATATGAAGCAATAGATAAGGAAATAGAATTATTTAATAGTAAAGTAGGAAATATACTTGATAATAATTTTCTTAATATAACATTCGATAAAAAGTAAATATATAAGTTCTATTGGAAATAGCTATTTATTAGGATATAATGTAGAAGTAAGTCTAGGTTATTTAGATAAAGAAAGTATAGTAAATAATTTATATATCATCAGTAAAGAACTTAGTTACTCAGAAGCTACAAATTTACTAAATACAAAATATACATTTATAAGAAATGGTATGCAATCATATGTAGAAGTAAATAAAGGAATAGTAACATACACAATCTTTGAAGATAACGAAAATAATTTAGAAATAAAAGTATCAAAAGCTAGTAAAAAAGACTATCTAGAATTATTTATAAGAAAAATATAATAAAGGAGGTAATATGAAAAATCATATAATTTTAATAATGGGATTAATCATAATATTTATAATACTAATAATATTTCTAATACTAGGAAATAAAGATAAATATAAAGTTAATACAGATAGAGAAAGGTTTAAAAATGTAAAAGAAAGTTATAAAAAAGGTAGCAAAGTAAAAATATATTATGATACAATCGCAACAGATACAGATTATACATTCTATTTAGATGATGAAGTACTTGGTATGAAATATGATGATAAATATGGATATGTAATAGAATTTACTATGCCAAATCATGATGTAACTTTACGAGTGATAGCAAAGAATACAATGGAAAAAGAATTTAGTAATGAGGAATGATTAAAATGAAAATAACAAAAGCAAAAATAATATTAGTAGTAATAGTAGCATATTTTATTATTATGGCTATGATAAATGTAAATACAGAAAAAAATGATAATAAACAAATGTTAGAAGATGTTATCATGATAACAGATGGTAAATATAATTCTAAAAATGATGGAAAATTAGTATTAGTAACAGGAAAAATAAAATACGATGATGAAATAACATTTAATGAATTAGATGAAGAAATCAAATCATTTAAAGTAGAAAGAACAGTAAAAAGATTTGGAAAAAATGAAGACTCATATACATGGGAAGAAGTAAGTAAAGAAGAAAATGAAAATCTATATACAGTAACAGAAACTAAAGAATTCTATATAGGAGACTATAAAATAGATGGAGAAGGATTAAAAAAAATAAGAACCAATTCTATATATTCTAAACAAGAAAAAATAGGTAATATGGAGTTTACTGGGTTATACTATACAATAAAAGATAGAGAAGAAAATCCAAAAGTAGGAGATTTAAGAATTACATATAGATACTTTGATTTAGATAAAGAAAAAAATATTTCAATACTTGCTAAACAAACTAAGAATGGATTAGAAACATATGATGCTTCTAAAAATAATAAGGTATATTATGTATTCACTAAAAAAATAGATACAAAAGAAAAATTAGAAAATGTATTAGAAAAAAATGTAAAAACTACAGTTAGAGGTAAATCATTATTTATAATTTTAATATTAGGATTAGGAATATTCTTTATAGCAGATAATAAAAAGAAAAAGGCATAAGCAATAATATTGGAGATAAAAATAAATGAAATAGAAAAGATAAGGGAAGAAAAACTCGATAGAACATAATTTAGAAAATATATCATTTTTTAGGTAGGAATTACGGGGGTGGGGTCTCAGTTGAACACTTAAAAATATGAATAGAAAATATATGAAAAGATGTAATATAGATAAATATTAAAGCGATAGATAAATAGCACCTTTTGAAATATCAATTCCAACTCCATACTTCATAAATTTCTACCTTTTTAATAATAATGATTGGATCTAACTCTTCTACAAATTTTCATTTTGGTTCTTTATACTAGTATTTAACTCAACTTGCTTAATCGAATATTGAATGTAGAGGTTAGTTAACACTTTATCGTGCGAGTATAGAAACTCCCATAGTAATCCGTTAACCAATCCTCATACATCATAATAAAAAAAACCTGTAATTATCAATCAAATACATGATATAATAATTACAGGTTTATAATACCAAATAGTAATTTGAAAGTTGATGATGTGTTTTGAAAAAAAAGAGTTTCTTTTTAATTTTGGTCATTATTATATTTTTAGTAATAAGTTACGACTTTTTCATAGTGCCTTTCAATTTTAATGGAGATAACAATTCTAAAAAACATATCAGTAGAATTATTGAAATTGATATAGAAAAGTGTAATATAGAAATGGAAAGTAATACACATGGCGGTTTTTTTGGTGACGGTGACTATTTTGCGAAAATGAGTTGTTCTGATAAGGAAAGTCATAATGATTTTTATAATTGGAAAGAAATGCCGTTATCTGATTCTTTGAAAAAGGTGATGGGAATGAGTCAATGTGATGATAAAGGGTGTTCAACTGCTGTTGAAAAATATTCTATTCCCGAAATTGATAATGGTTATTATTATTTTCTAGATAGACATTCAGAAGCAACAGATAAGCATGATGATACAAATTTAAATAATAGGTACTCAATGAACTTTAGTTTGGCAATTTATGATGCTGATAATAAAATAATGTATTTTTACGAAATGGATACTTAAAAAAATTACAATTTGGTACTATAAAAGTGTAAGAAGTAGATTCATTGATCAGGATTGAAAATTACACTCTTTTTTTATTATGATGTATGAGGATTGGTTAATGTATTACAATTGGAGTTAAAGTACTTATTGTCTTATTTATTAGAAAAAGACTATTGCATAGTGGCAGAAAATGCTTTAAAAATTAAAAAGTATTTAGATCGAAGTTTAAGAAAAGCAAAGAATGATAATAAAGATTCACTAAAATTAGCAGAATATGCTTGTGATAATTGGTATAAATTAAAACCTAACGCATTAGAGGAAGAAAAATATAAAGAACTAAAATTTTTATCAAGACAGTATTTTTCATTTGTTAATGTTAAGGTACAAAAAAAGGTAGATTTCTCAAATTTATGTGATATTTTATTTCCAGGTTATTATCAATTATTAGAAGAATATAACGTTATATTAGGATTGAAAATATTTGAAAAATTTAATAATCCAGTAATAATAAAAAATATGAAAGAAGAAA
>JAQXIG010000040.1 GCA_029007685.1 bacterium
ACATACCACAAGTTTCATAATTTGACACTCGAACAAATTGATTATTGGAATAGTCAAGGTATGATTTGGGATTATCAAGAATACAAAAACTCTCAAAAAAAGGATTTAGAAACGAAACAGTCTACCTTAGAAAAGTATACAAAACTTTTTCATAACGACAGTGAAAAAGCAGCTTGCGTAGTATCATGTCTCAAAGTTTTACGTGAAAAAAGAAGTTCTAGACAAAAAGAAGATTATCATATCGATAATATTTTAGCCGAATTCGACATTGATTTAGAAACTTTGCAATCCTATTTAGAACGAACCCGTACCAGAGATTCAAAAGAAAAAGCAGAGCCTATGAAATATAAAGAAGGTACCTTAAGAAGATTTTGTATAGATAATGGTTATAACTATGATGTAGTGAGGAGAGCCATAAAGTTGCATGATTTTTGCCAATATGATTCTTTAGAACAACTCATCAATCGTAGCCTAACATCCTACAAAGAAAATGGTCAAAAAGAGCCTGCAACCTGGGTATATGAAAAGTATGGCACTTTAATAAAACATGTTTTATTAAAGTTGAATTTAGACAGCACTAGCATCCTTACCAATATGACCAAATCCACAATTAGTTTAGAAGAAGCTATTAGGCATGAGATTTTTCTAAAAAACAAGGAAAATCGTTACAATGATTGGTTAGAACAACCTTATAACTATTTAATAGAGCAGTTAGATGCGAATAAAAAGGAACCAGACTTGATAGAAGATATTGTAACTGCATATCAATCTTTACTAAAAGAATATCATATAACGATTGAGGAAAGTGCTATTCTTCTCAATAGTTTTATGCAATACATTGAAACCATAAAGGGATACCATAAAATAGATGTTGGTTTAGAAACAGATATGACAAAAAAATTAGAAAAAATTAAAATGTATAATCTAGAAGAGATAGATATTGAAGACAGTTTTTTTATACCATTAGAGTTTGAAAAAGGTGTATTATTAGGAAAAACTAGCAAACTTTACCAAAGAAGACAACTTCTAAGACAATATATAATCGATTGGGACCTATATAGTTTAGAAGAAAAAGAAATGATTAAACTACATAATAGCTTTACTGAAGAGGAAATGAAAATGATAGAATTTTCTAGAATCGAAATCAATAATATACTAGAACAAACAAAAAGTTTATAAAAAAGTTGGTAGAATATTCAAAAAAAGTAGAAGGTATGTTATATTATAGATATAGGAGGTACCATATGAAAATAAATTTTCAAACCAATGACTATTTACTGACCTGGAATTTATTATATGGGGCATCCATCTCTTCCAAAGTTCATGCATTTAAGCAAAAGCTATGGATTACTTATAAAAAACAATATACTGGTTGCCAAAAAGATAAAGACGAAATGCTTCACGATATAAAAAACTATATTCCAGACGATGATATATTATATAACTTAATATTTGAAACTGAAATTTTTGAAGTCCTAAAATCTGAAACTGAAAAACATCGCAATGCTTTATTGAAAATATGGGATGAAAACAAAAAGGAGATTCAAAAGAACTTAAAAGAAATCTTGAAATGGTCATTAAAGGAAGAATATAATGTATTAGTATTACACCCTAAGATGGACAGTATATTAACCTCGAAAACGGCTGTGAGTATCGGCTGGGGTTTTCAGAAAGACTTAGAAAATCCTATTAAAACTATCACTAATATTATTTTTATTTTATTAAATAATGAACTAAGAAATTTTGAATTAGAATATAAAGAAATTGTCCAAGCTGTCCTAGAATTAGCGATTCATAATGAATTGTATACTAGAATCTCTGGAACATCCAATTACCTTCAAGGGGAAAAAACACTTACTTTTTTGAAAAGACAAATTTATCCATACTGGTTAATGTATTTGGGATGTGAAAAAGAAGATATGCCACATTATATGATGCGTGATAAAATCGCTTTTGATATCGATGATTACATCATAGAAGAAGAATTAAAGAAAGTAAATCTGCAAGAGTTTATCAAATTTTGTATCAAAAACCAAAAACATATTGTTAGAATTAATCATTTAGAAATAATTTAGATTTCAGTTATGAAATCTTTTTTATAAGAATGGGGGGAGGGAAATATGTCAGAAAATAGAATTCATGTTTTATTTGATCAAATAAAATTAGAGTCAGAAATAAGAGAAAAGTTAACTAATGCTGTTTTAGAAAAAGTAAAAGTAAATGAAAAAAATGGTAGTTGGACTTTTGTAATCCAAACCGAAACTATCTTATCTTTAGCAGATTATCAAACTCTGTTGGAAAGAAGTATTAATGCGTTTCAAAATATCAAAAAAGTAAATATTTGTATCCATCCTTTTACCACTAATCATGAATTGTTGAAAGATTATTTTCGTTATGCTTTGGAACAATGTAAAGATGTTTTAATTTTCTCTAAAATATTTGAAGATGCCCTAATCCAAATAGATGGAATTTATTATATAGAAACTACCAATATTGAAGAAGATCGGCAGGTGAAAATGATTTTACCTAAAGTGAATTATTTATTAGGTCTATATGGTTTTTCCTTAGAATTATCCACTTATTTCAATGCAGAAAAAGAAAATGTAGTAAAAAAGGAAATATCTCAAGAATTAGAACAAGCAACAACCAATATTCAGCCGTCAGTGGAATTAGCAGAATCAAAAATACTACCAGTTACCAAATCATCAGATACGAAGGCTCACTATCGTCGTTCTAAAAAAGAAGATGATCCCAATGTGATTTTAGGTAGAAGTATTAAAGATACCTCAATTCAAATGAAAAGTATTGTCGGAGAGTCTGATAATATTACTGTAGAGGGCTATATTTTTGGGGTAGATTATTTCGAATCAAGTAAAACTGATTTTAAAATCATCACTTTAAAAATAACCGATTATAGTGATAGTATTTACTGTAAAGTGTTTTCCCGTGGAGATGAAGAATACAATGGTCTAAAAAAGGAACTCAAGGAAGGAAAATGGGTAATCATTCGTGGTTATACTAAAAACGATCCATATTCCAAAGAATTAGTCTTAAATGCCAGAGATATTTGTAAATTAGAAAAAACAACCGAAGAAATCCAAGATACATATGGAGAAAAAAGGGTTGAACTTCATGCTCATACCTTAATGAGCCAAATGGATGGACTTGCCGATGAAGTTAAATTAGTAAAACAAGCAATGAAGTGGGGACATAAAGGAATTGCTATTACTGATCATAATGGTTGTCAAGCTTTTCCACATGTTTATAATACGGTCAGAGATTATAATAAAGGTAAAGAAGAACATGAAAAATTTAAAGCTATTTATGGAACAGAGTTATTATTAATTGATGATTCGGTAGATGTCATTGTTAGAGGAAATAACAACTCACTATTAGACTCTACTTATGTGGTGTTTGACTTTGAAACTACAGGATTTAATGCTGGTGGTGAGGATTCTATTATTGAAATAGGGGCTGTAAAAATATGTAATGGTGAAATCATTGATCGCTACAGCGAACTAATAAATCCTGGTAAACCACTTAGTGCTACTATTACGGCCATTACGAATATTACAGATCAAATGTTAGTTGGAAAAAGAACGGAAGAAGAAGCTATTAAGAGTTTTATTGAATGGTTTCAAGATCTCCCAATGGTTGCTCATAATGCTAAATTTGATGTCTCTTTTCTTGAAATGGCGTATAAAAAATATGAGTTGGGTAGTTTTCAAAATCCTGTGATTGATACTTTAGAATTATCTAGAACTTTAGATACTAACTATGCTAGGCATAGTTTAAGTGCTTTAGTAAAACGTTACGATGTACCATGGGATGAAGATGCTCACCATCGTGCTGATTACGATGCGGAGGGGACTGCGCTAGTGTTCCATAAAATGCTAAAAAAGTTAAATGATAGTAACTATGAAGTGTTGAATGATTTAAATAACTTAGTTTCCAAAGATGAAATTCATAAATATGGTAGAGGTTACCATGTTAATATCTTAGCTTGTAACAAAGCTGGTTTAAAAAATCTTTTTAAAATCATCAGCTTAGCGAATACCAAGTACTTATATAAAACCCCTAGAATTTTACGTAGTGAACTGAATAATTTAAGAGAAGGGTTATTCATTGGTAGTGGCTGCTATGAAAGTGAAGTCTTTAGAGAAGCAAGAAGTAAAGCTGATGAAGAATTGTCGAACATCATAAATTTCTACGACTATGTTGAGGTACAACCTCCAGAATGCTATCATCATTTACTGCAACTCGGTGATTTTAAGACTGAAGAAGAATTAATCGAAAATATCAAAAAAATCATTCGAGTAACCAAAGAAAGTGGGAAATTGATTGTCGCTACTGGAGATGTTCATCATTTAAAAAGAGAAGATCGAATTTATCGAGAAATTATTGTGAATCAAAAAGTACCAGGTGGTGGTAGACATCCATTAGCGAAAAATGATATCAAAGAAATTCCTAGTAATCATTTTCGTACTACTGATGAAATGATGGGAAATTTTAGTTTTTTGACAGAAGCAGAACGAAGAGAAATTGTAATTGAGAATCCGAATAAAATGCTAAATATGGTAGAAGAAATTGAAGTTATTATTGAAACTGGTGGAATTCCTTTCTCACCTAAAGTAGCGGCTGATGATGGTAGTGGCTACTTAGATTGTCCAACAGTAGTAACCAATCTCGTGTATACTAAAGCATCATCTTGGTATGGAGATCCACTACCATATAATATCGAGGAAAGAATCGCTACGGAATTATATGGAGATGTTTTGTATAGATGTTGGACTACTAAAATTCAAGAACAAAATACGAATCTCAAGGAAGAAGAACAGAAAAAGGAAGTGTTTTCCAATCTTCATAACACTATCATTCAAGGGTTTGATTCAGTAAAAGAATTACTAAGACAATATTTCAGGGAGAGATGGGACAGCGAAAAAAATGGCGAATATAGCGATGATTCATTAGAAAAGAAAGTCAAAAAAGAATTAGGGGGAATTATTGGTGGAGGTTTTGATCCAATTTATTTAATTTCGCAAAGATTGGTAAAACATTCTAATGATGAAGGTTACTTAGTAGGTTCACGTGGTTCGGTAGGATCTAGTTTTGTTGCCACTATGATGGGAATTACCGAAGTAAATCCACTGCCAGCTCATTACTTGTGTCGCAATGAGGAATGTAAATATTCCGAATTCAATGATGACGCAAATGAACCATATGGAAAAGAATACTCTAGTGGTTATGATCTTCCCAATAAAAACTGTCCTAAATGTGGCAATCCTTTAGGAAAAGAAGGACAAGACATGCCGTTTGCGACTTTCTTAGGATTCAACGCTGATAAAGTACCTGATATCGATTTGAATTTTTCAGGGGATAACCAAGCTAGTGCCCATGCCTACACGAAAGTATTATTTGGAGAAGATAATGTATATCGTGCTGGAACTATTGGTACTGTTGCTGAAAAAACTGCTTTTGGTTATGTAAGAGGCTACTTAGAGGATAAGGGGATTACTAACATGAGAACTGCTGAAATTGAACGAATCGCTCAAGGATGTACGGGGGTCAAAAGAACAACAGGCCAGCATCCTGGTGGCATTGTTGTAATCCCCCAGTACATGGATGTATTTGATTTTTCACCTTTTCAGTTTCCAGCTGATGATCCAACTAGTGAATGGCGTACCACTCACTTTGATTACCACGCCATTGATCAAGATGTATTAAAATTAGATATTTTAGGACACGATGATCCTACTGTATTAAGAATGCTTCAAGATCTGTCAGGAATTGATGTAACGACGATTCCAATG
>JAQXIG010000041.1 GCA_029007685.1 bacterium
TCTTTTAATTTTGATAAAACCATGATAGTATAATACTATCAAAAGAAATGCTACGAAAAAGAAGAGAATAAGATGAATAGTTTATCGTTCATTAAATTAAAATTTGATCTAATAAATTCCGAAGAAACTTTGAAAAAATTACAGTTGATTTTAAAACACTTAACAATAGTCAAAAACATTTTTATACAGGAATAAATAATAGGAAAATCGACTTATTTAATGATGTGATGTATAGAACGAATCAAGCATATGAGGAAATCCTACAACTGACCTATGAAAGTATTATAAAAAAATCTGAAAAAAAAAACAAATATATTAAAAAAAAGGATCCGACTTGGATAATATTTTTGATATAATAGGGAGCTATATATAAAAAAGTAAAATCTTGTATAATGTAAAACAAGCTTTTATTATACAATTAACTAATAAAAAGAATATATCCTAATAACAGAACCAAAAGACCCATTGTAATTAAAAGGATACATCCAATAAAGGAAAGGAAGGACCAGTATATGAATGACACAATAGCCGCCATCTCAACCACTTTAGGAGTAGGAGCGATCTCTATTATTAGAGTAAGCGGACCAGATTCTATAAGCATAGTAGGTAGAATTTTTAAAGGGAAAGATTTAAATACGGTGGATACTCATACCATCCATTATGGTCATATTGGAAATAATGAAGAAGTAATCGATGAAGTCCTAGTGTCGATTATGAAATCCCCCAAAACATTTACAACAGAAGATGTAGTAGAAATAAATTGTCATGGAGGAATCTCCACCACCAATAAAGTATTAGAACTAGTTTTAAATCAAGGAGCTAGACTTGCGGAACCAGGTGAATTTACCAAAAGAGCCTTTTTAAACGGAAGAATTGATCTAACACAAGCAGAATCAGTCATGGATCTAATCAACTCCCAAAATGAATCCAAAAGAAAAGTTGCAATCAAAGGATTAAATGGTTATGTAAGTAATATCATTAGAAAGTTAAGACAAGAAATATTAGAATTGCTAGCATCCATTGAAGTAAATATTGATTATCCAGAATATGAAGATGTCGAAGTGTTGACTAATGATAAAATCAAACCTAAAATAACTAAAATAAAAGAAAAATTAGCGAAAATTATTAAAGAATCAGAAAATGGAAAAATTTTAACCAGTGGCATAAAAACCATCATTATTGGAAAACCCAACGTTGGGAAAAGTAGTATTTTAAATCGCTTACTAGATGAAGATAAAGCGATAGTTACTGATATTAAAGGAACAACCAGAGATACAGTAGAAGGAAACATTACTATAAATGGAGTATCTTTAAACATTATGGATACAGCTGGTATTCGTGATACTAACGATATTGTAGAAAAAATAGGAGTAGAGAAAAGCCTTAGTTTAATACCAGAAGCTGATTTAGTAATATTGGTACTAAACAATAATGAAGAATTAACCGAAGAAGATAAAAAAGTGTTAGAATCATGCAAAGATAAAAAAACGATTGTAGTAATTAATAAAAATGATCTAGAAAGAAAAATCGATGTTAGTAAAATCGATTATGCCAATATCATTAATACCAATACGATCGATTTAAATGGAATGGATCCTTTAAAAGAAAAAATTATAGAATTATTCAATTTAAATGAACTAGAACAACAAGATTACACATACCTAAGCAGCATAAGACAAATATCACTCGCCAAAGAGGCAAATAATATTCTAGAAGAAGTGGAACAAGGAATAGAAAATAATATTCCAGTAGATATGGTGGAAATAGATATCAAACGTGTATGGGAAAAATTAGGAGAAATTACAGGTGAAACTTACACAGAAGAATTAATCGATCAGTTGTTTAGTCAATTTTGTCTAGGAAAATAAGAAAATCAAACAACTTTTAATAGGTTACTATTAGAAGTTGTTTCTATATAAAAAAAGTCTACCAAAATCATAAATATATTGTATAATAGTTCAAGAAAAAAGAGGAAGTGGGATTATGAAATACGATATTATAGTAGTAGGGGGAGGACATGCTGGATGTGAAGCCTCATTGGCTGCTGCCCGACTAGGTAATAAAACATTATTAATAACAGGAAATATAGAAAATATAGCTGATATGCCTTGTAATCCATCAATAGGTGGTCCCGCTAAAGGAATTATCGTAAGGGAAATAGATGCCTTAGGTGGAGAAATGGCTAATAACATTGATCATAGCTGTATTCAAGTAAAAATGTTAAATACAAAAAAAGGACCAGCAGTAAGAGCTCTTCGTGCCCAAGGAGATAAGGTAACTTACCCAAAAGTAATGTTAGAAACGCTAAATAATCAAGAAAATTTAGACATAAAAGAATCGCTTGTAGAAGACCTAGACATAGAAGGTCATACTGTAAAAGGAGTTATTCTAGAAACAGGTGAAAAAATTGTCGCAACTGCAGTAATATTAACAACTGGTACTTATTTGAAATCTGTGATCTTAAAAGGAAATCAAAAAACAACAAGCGGTCCCCATGGAGAAAGGCCTTCAAAATTTTTAAGTGACAGGCTAAAAGAATATGGTTTTACGATTCAAAGACTAAAAACGGGAACCCCCCAACGAATCGATAAAAATACCATTGATTACACAAAAACCAATCTAGAACCAGGAGATAATATTACCCATACTTTTTCATTTGACAATGAACCGTTATACAAACCGGAAGATCAAGTTCCTTGTCATTTAATCTATACAACACCCAAAACACATCAAATCATCATGGAAAATCTAGAAAAATCAAGCATGTATGGAGGATATGCTGAAGGAATTGGACCTAGATATTGCCCATCGATTGAAGATAAAGTAGTAAGATTCCAAGATAAAGAAAGGCATCAATTATTTTTAGAACCAGAGAGTATATACTATGATGATATCTACATTCAAGGATTCTCAACCAGTATGCCAGAAGAAATCCAAGATCTAATGGTACATAGTTTGCCAGGACCTGAAAATGCTAAAATACTAAAATATGGTTATGCCATCGAATACGATGCCATTGATCCCCAACAACTAAAACAATCATTAGAAACTAAAATAATAGAAAATCTCTTTACAGCAGGACAAATTAATGGTACTAGCGGCTATGAAGAAGCAGCAGGTCAGGGATTAATTGCTGGAATTAACGCATCCCGAAAAATTCACAATCAAGAGCCATTCATTCTCAAAAGAAATGAGGCTTATATCGGAGTCCTAATTGATGATTTGGTAACCAAAGGAACCAAGGAACCTTACCGTATGTTGACCTCGCGTGCTGAATATCGTTTATTACTAAGACATGATAATGCAGATATCCGATTAAAAAAATATGGTTATGAAATTGGCTTAATACAAGAAGAAAGATACCAAAAATTCCAAACTAAGCTATCAAAGATTAAAGAGCTAAAAGAGCGTCTTAAAAATACAAAAATAACCCCAATAAAAGACAATAATAACTATTTAGAAAGTATCAATTCTAGCAAATTATTAGATAGTATTAGCTTATATGACCTATTAAAACGTCCAGAAATAACAATCGAAAATCTGAAACATTGGATAGGTATAATCGATAGTGAAGAAGTAATAGAACAAGTAGAAATTCAAGTAAAATATGAAGGTTACATTAAAAAAGCTAATCGTGAAGCTGAAAAAATGATGGATTTAGAAAAAATAAAAATACCAGAAGATATCGACTATAATAATGTTCATAATTTAGCAAGTGAGGCAATACAAAAACTATCTATGATCAAACCAACAACGATTGCTCAAGCATCGCGTATAAGCGGAGTAAATCCAGCAGATATTTCAATACTAATGATATATTTAAAAAAGGAAAAAAGAATATGAATATAGATTTATTTATCAAAGAAACTAAAAAAATAGGCATTCATTTAACACAAGAACAATTGAATAAGCTAGAAAATTTTTACAATTTGTTAATCTCATGGAATAAAAAAATGAACCTAACTAGAATTATCAACAAAGAAGATGTCTATTTGAAACATTTCTATGACAGTCTAACATTATTCAAAGTAATCGATTTAACGAAAGAAGTCACTTTATGCGATGTCGGTAGCGGTGCTGGTTTTCCAGGTATTGTCTTAAAAATAGTATTTCCAAACTTGAAAATAACATTAATTGATTCACTTCAAAAAAGAGTAAATTATCTAAATGAAATCATAAAAGAATTAGAACTAATAAATATCACAGCAATTCATATTAGAGCTGAGGATTACGCCAAAACACATCGCGAAGAATATGATATCGTAACGGCTAGAGCTGTAGCCCATTTAAAAGTATTATCCGAATTATGTATTCCCCTGGTAAAAGTGAATGGCTATTTTGTTGCCATGAAAGCAAATATTGAAGAAGAAAAAGAGGCAAGTAAAACAATACTAAAAAAATTAGATAGTAACATAGAAAAAATAGAAACATTCTATTTGCCGATAGAAAATAGTATTCGAAATATTATAAAAATTAAAAAACTTCACCAAACAAATAATATTTATCCAAGATTAAAAATAACATAAATATGTTATGAGCTATACACAAAAGAAGAAAGAAAATAATGTTAAAATTTGAGAAAAATGTTGTGGAATACAATGAAAATATTCCATATGGAATGGATATGATTACCGAAGGGAAAGGTCTGACTGATCATGGATGGTCTAAGTGAAAAAGCAAATAAAAAAGTGGTAACTTGTGGCAATTTATATGCAAAAATGGGATGAATTATATCGTTGCAAATCGTTTATGCAATCCAAATATTGCCAATTTAATTGTATGAGAAGATTCTTTATTAAAAAGGTATACGATAAAAGAAGGTGTGGAAACATTTTTATCTTTTCTAAAAACAGGAAAATTAAATTTTGAATTACCCGAAACACAACTCTAAGAATTTAGAAATGATTATTAAAATGACATTACAATTATAAAAAGAAAAGATCTAGATACAATATTAGAATTATTTAAAGTAAACAGAAAAAACTAATGTGAAATAACAGAGATAGAACCACAAAAACTAGAATGATCACAACAAATTACCATCGTAAAAATAGGATTTAAAAAAACATCAATGGAAGGAATGATAAGAATTAATAAAACAGAAATAGGAGATCATAAAATGAAAACAACTTTTGATAACATGGTAGGGGAAGCACTTAGAAAGTTTTTTGGTAATAGTGATCAGAATGGAAAAAACAATACACATTCTATATCAGCAATATAGAACATGTATTCCATTTAGGTCAAGAATGAGTGAAAGTAGAAATAGCCTTTCAAAACCACAGAAATTATAGACAAGATAAAACTTTAAAACCAAAAGAAAAAAATAAAAATTCAAAATTAAGCCAATAATAGCATTTAAAAAGTCAAGATATTTTTTGACTTTTTTCTTGTTTACTGATAATTTTATGTTATAATGAAGTATAGAATAAAAAGAATCAAGAATGAAAAGAGGGTTAACATGGATAAAGAAGTAATAGATTTATATTTAGACGATATCATCCCTAACCGTTTCCAACCACGAGAAATATTCAATGAACAAGCATTAAAAGAGTTGGCAGACTCTATTAGAGAACACGGAGTGATTCAACCAATCATTGTAAGAAAAATCGGAGATAAATATGAAATCATCGCTGGAGAACGTAGATATAAAGCCAGTGCCATGGCTGGACTAACCAAAATCCCTGCTATTATTCGTAATTTAGATGATAAAGAAACTTCGAAAGTTGCTCTTTTAGAAAATCTTCAAAGAAAAGATTTAACCCCAATTGAAGAAGCAAGAACTTACCAAAAAATATTAGAACTAGATTCTATGACACAAGAAGAATTAGGTCGAACTATGGGCAAGTCCCAAGCATCAATAGCAAACAAAATGAGATTATTATCATTACCAGATGAAGTACAAGAAGCCCTACTAAAAGATCAAATCTCAGAACGTCATGCTAGAAGCCTATTAAATCTTTCTACCAACATAGAACAAATTAATATGTTACAACAAATTATTGACAAGAGAATGACAGTAAGAGAATTAGATAGTAAAATCAAAGAATTAAAAGGTGAAACAGCCAAACCAAAAGAAGCGCCCTTACTATCCAATTTAGAAAATAATAGTGAAAGCTCTACAGGAGAAAGTAGAACTTTAACTAACCAAGAATCTAATATTATTTTTGATATCGCAGGTGATGATGGTAGTTCGAATATGAATAACTCATCTTCAAATAATCTTGCCGCCATGATGGATATTCCAAGAACAAATATAGTAAACATAATAGAAAATAACAAACCTTATGAAATCGAAGAGCTTCTGGATGATGATGAGTTATATTCCTTAAAAGAGGCCATCAATGATGTAAAAAACAGTGCATCATTGGTAGAGAAAAGAGGATTTTTAGTTAAAGTAGAAGAAATGGATTTTGAGTCAACATATCAAATCATCATAAAAATAGACAAAGATAAATAAAAGTAGAGATTTCTACTTTTTTTTCGCAAAATACAAAGAAAGCATTTCATATTTAACAGATTTTTGATAAAATATATAAGTATTAAAACAGAAAAAGGTGGTAACATGGGAAAGATAATATCATTAGTAAATCAAAAAGGTGGAGTAGGAAAAACGACAACGAGTATTAATCTTTCTGCTTCTTTAGCTCACTTAGGAAAAAAAGTTCTTTTAATAGATTTAGATCCTCAAGGAAATGCCACAACCGGAGTTGGAATTAACAAAGGAGATATTACCAAAAGTGTTCATGATGTAATAACGAATAAATGCGATATTGTAGAAGCAGTAGTAAAAACCAAATTTAAAAATCTATATTTATTACCGGCTACTATCAATTTAGCCGGAATTGATATTGAATTAATTGAAAAAAGTCAATCAGATCAAAATTTTTCCAAAAATACACAACTAAAAGCAGGGTTAGAATCAATAAGAGATTCCTTTGACTATATGATTATTGATTGTCCTCCATCATTAGGATTGATCACAACCAATGCCTTAACAGCATCTGATTCAGTTATCATTCCAGTTCAGTGTGAATTTTTTGCTTTGGAAGGAATTACTCAATTATTAAATACAATCATGTTAGCACAAAAGAATCTAAATCCAAATTTAGATATTGAAGGAGTATTATTAACCATGTTAGACTCTCGTGCCATTCTCTGTTTAGAAGTAGTAGAAGATATTAGAAGATTTTTTAAAGAAAGAGTATATAATACCATCATTCCACGTCTAGTAAGAATCGCCGAAGCGCCATCACATGGTGCACCAATCATAGCTTATGATTCGAGACATCGTGGATCGGTAGCTTACCTAAATTTAGCAAAGGAAGTGATTGAAAGAAATGGAACAAAGTAGAAGAAAAGCCCTAGGCAGAGGACTAGAAGAATTATTTAATAATGAACCAATGAATTATGAAAAAATGGAAGAAAAAATAGTTGTGGAGACACCACAAGATCAAATTACAGAATTAAATTTATCAGAATTAAGAAGTAACCCTTATCAGCCACGTAAAAACTTTGATGAAAAGGCACTTCAAGAATTAGCAGATTCCATCAAAGAACATGGTGTATTTCAACCAATTATAGCTAAGAAGAGTATAAAAGGCTATGAAATAATAGCTGGAGAACGTAGAGTAAAAGCATCCCAATTAGCAGGATTAGAGAAAATTCCAGCCATTGTCAAAGATTTCACTGATCAAGAAATGATGGAAATTGCATTACTAGAAAACTTACAAAGAGAAAACTTGAATGCCTTAGAAGAAGCTCTAGCATATCGCAAATTATTAGAAGAATTATCACTCACTCAAGAAAAGTTAGCACTTCGTCTTGGTAAAAGTAGAAGTCATATTACCAATATGCTAGGTCTATTATCATTGCCAGAGGAAGTAAAAGATATGATAATGGAAAATAAGCTGACAATGGGACATGCTCGTGTATTAAGTAAGCTAGAAAGCCCTGACAAAATTAAAGAATTAGCCGAAAAAGTAGTAATAGAAAACTTAAGCGTTCGCCAAATTGAAAACTTATCAATAGATGGTATCTATGAAAAGAAAAATAAAATCAAAAAAATAAGCCATAAAAATAATGAATACAAAGGAATAGAAGAAGAATTAGCTGAGAAGTTAGGAACAAAAGTAAAAATTTCTCATAATAAAGTAGAAATATCCTTCGTAAATAATAGCGACTTAAATAGAATATTAGAAATGATAGGTTTTGATAACTAAAGGTGATTAAGATGTTAGAAAAAATATTAATACCACAGATATATTTACCAGCCATCTATATTACGATTGCAATATTATTAAATGGTATCTGTAAAAAAATAATTAATGGCATCATCAAAAAGAAACAGAAAAAACTAAATAAAAATAGCCTAAATTATAAAAAAATAGAAACTTTTACTAGTGTCATAAATAATATAGTAAAATATGTAATTTTAGTTGTATTACTATTCGCTATTTTAACTGTATATGGCATAAATGTAACCTCAGTTTTAGCAGGATTAGGAATAGTTGGAGTAATAGTTGGGCTAGCTCTCCAAGATTTTGCAAAAGATATTGTTGCTGGGTTAAGCATTATCTTAGAAAACCAATATACAGTAGGAGATACCATATCAGTAGGAGGTTTCAAAGGAGAAGTAATTTTCTTAGGACTAAAAACTACTAGAATCAAAAACTGGGAAGGTAAAGTAAAAATTTTAGCGAATCATTGTATAACAGAAGTCATTAATTATAATATGGCAAACTCAGTAGCCATAGTCGATGTAAGAATAAGTTACGAAGAGGATATCGAAAAAGTAGAAGGAATCTTAGCCGAACTAGTGAAACAATTAAGTGCTAGCTTACCAAATCTAAAAGGAGAAGTAGAATTATTAGGAGTAGAAAGTCTAGATAGTTCAGCTATCATTTTCAGAATGATGGCTCAAACTGTTCCACTAGAACACTATAAAATTCAAAGGGAAATTAGAAGGCAAGTAAAAATATGCTTAGAAAAAAATAAAATCAAAATACCATATCCTCAAATAGAGGTGCATAATGGAAAATAAAAACTATCAATTAAATTCACATGTGACCATGAAAAAGGGTCATCCTTGTGGAGCTAATGAATGGGAAATTATTCGTCTAGGTGCTGATATAAAAATGAAATGTTGCAACTGTGGAAGGACAATAATGATCCCGAGAATTGAATTTAATAAAAAATTAAAAAGAGTAATAAAGAATGAGGATGTGTGATATGAAAGAAAAAAAGAAACTCAAGTTAAAAAAGTTTCATTTTCATCCAGTAACTACTTTTATCTTACTAATCATTTTAGTAATTATTTTAAGTAAAATATTTTTTATGCTAGGAGTGCAAGCGACTTATAGCAAATTAAATTTAACGACCAATGAATTAGAAAAAACATTAGTGACGGTAGAAGATTTATTTAATTATGAAGGAATAAAATATATAATCAGTAACGCCACTAAAAACTTTATTAGCTTCACTACCTTGAGCACCCTCTTAATTTCTTTAATTGGTTTAAGCGTATCTCAAGCAACTGGATTCTTTGATACTTTTATCAAAAGAGTATTATCCAAAATAGATAAAAAAAAGATAACCTTTCTTATTGTTTTTTTATCAACAATTTCAAGTCTAATAAATGAAGTAGGATATGTAATTTTAATACCATTATCAGCAATTATCTTCTTAAAAACCAAAAGAAACCCATTAGCAGGGATAATAGCCGCATTTTGTGGAGTAGCCTTTGGTTATGGAGTAACATTGTTTGTTGGATCTATGGAAGTAAACTTAATCTCAACAACAGAAGCAGCAGCAAAATTAATTGATCCAAACTACCATGTGGCTTTAACCTCCAATTTAATAGTCATTATTTTAACATCAATAATTCTATCAGTTGTGGGAACAATTATAATAGAAAAAATAATAATTCCACGATTAGGACGATATAGGGAAAACTTAGATTCAACAACCGAAGAAATAGAAGAATTAAAAACAGTAGAAGAACTGGAACAACAAAAACTAGAAGAAGAATTAAGAGAAAAAAAAGGATTAAAAAATGCTTTCATTGCCACTGTTTTAATCATTATTTTCTTTATATATGCTTTAATTCCCAATTTACCTTATTCAGGAATGCTATTAGATATGGAAGAGTATACCTATTTAAATCAGGTTTTCGGAAGCAACTCATACTTTCAAGATGGATTTACCTACTTAATAGCATTATTCTTTATCGTAGTAGGAATTGCTTATGGAATCGGAGCTAAAAGCATTAAAAATGACAAACAATTGATCATAGAATCTAGCAAATATATTGCCGATATAGGAACTTTAATTATTTCAATCTTCTTTGCTGCTCAATTTATCGCAATTTTCAAAAAGACCAATATCGCCACCATTTTCACTGCGTGGGGGGCGAATCTTATCAACAGTGTAGAATTTACAGGATTACCATTAATCCTTGTAGTAATCATCGTAATTGCGATAGTAAATTTATTTACAACAACACCAGTCGCAAAATGGAATATTCTAGCTCCTGTAGTAGTACCGAAATTAATGCAGGCAAACATCTCTCCAGAATTTGCCCAATTTATATTAAGAGCTGGTGACTCCATGACAAAAGGATTTACCCCAATATTAGCATTCTTTGTCATTTTTGTAGGATACTTAAATATGTATAATCCGAATAAAAATAGACCTATTACCATTGGAAAATCTCTAAAAATGATAGCACCATACTGCTTTATTATCAGTTTAGTATGGATAGTCATAATTATATTATGGTATTTAACAGGTTTACCAATTGGACCTCAAGTATACCCAACCTTATAAAATGACAGTAATTACTGTCATTTTATAAGGTTTTTTGATACTATCAATATTTGGAGATGATAGCTATAATCCTTATATAATTCAAAGAAATTCAAAATCATAAATATTATAACTTTGATATTTTGAAACAACAAATCACTCCAAATATTATTGTAACTGTTTAGTGAATACTTTTCTAAAATTACTTAGAAATATAGTTAATTCAGAGTGTAGATAATTAATATATTCAAGATTATCTCTCATAATCAACCTAACATTTTGACTTCACTTGTTTTAAATTGTAACAATTATCGTTTCAAATCATTTTATAGAAACTTTTAAACTATGCTACAATTATCATTACTTTCACCATGTCTAAAAATTAAATATGCATCCAGAAAACTAATATTCCTTATCGTTTAGATGAACAACAGGAAATAGACGATAAACAAATTATTACTTAATTTGAAAATAGGAAAACAATAGTTATCTTTTATCATATAGGAAAACAATAGTTATCTTTTTCATTGTCCAAAGTCATGAATAGTGATATAATAAACAAAAAGAAAAGAGGTATAATTATGGGATTAACAGCAGGAATAGTAGGACTTCCAAATGTAGGAAAATCAACATTATTTAATGCAATCACCAAAAAAAGTATTTTAGCAGCAAACTATCCATTCGCAACCATTGAACCTAATGTTGGAGTAGTAACAGTACCAGATGTAAGACTAAATATTTTAAATGAGATGTATCATCCTGAAAGATTAATTCCTACAGCATTTGAATTTACAGATATAGCAGGACTGGTAAAAGGGGCTAGTAAAGGAGAAGGATTAGGAAATAAATTCTTATCACATATTAGAGAAACAGATGCGATAGTAGAAGTAGTAAGATGCTTTGAAAATAAAGATATCATTCATGTTGAAGGAGAAGTAGACCCAATCAGAGATATCGAAATCATTAATCTGGAATTAGTATTAGCAGACCTAGAGAGTATTGGCAATCGCATTGAAAAAATAGAAAAAAAAGCCAGAGTTTCTAAAGATAAAGATGAATTACTAGAATTAGAAGCTCTCCAAAAAGCAAAAAGAGCACTTGAAAAAAATGAGTCATTAAGAACAGTTGATTTCTCAAAAGAAGAAAAATTAGCCATCAAATCCTATAACTTTTTAACCTTAAAGCCAATCATTTATATGGCTAATATCAATGAAGAAGAAGTATCAACGGAAGATAATCAATATATAAAAAAAGTAAAAGAATATGCTTCTCGTGAAGGTGCAAAAGTAATCAAAGTATGTGCAAAAATTGAAGAAGAACTAAGTCAATTAGCAAAAGAAGATCATCAAGAAATGTTAGCAGCCCTAGGAATTGAAATGAGTGGATTAGATCAATTAATCAAAGCAACATATGATTTATTAGGACTAGCAACTTACTTTACCGTAGGAAAAGATGAAGTAAGAGCGTGGACATTCAAAAAAGGGATGAATGCCAAAGAATGTGCTGGAATCATTCATACTGATTATGAAAAAGGCTTTATCAGAGCAGAGATAATGTCATACGAGGATTTAATTAATCATGGAAGTGAACAAAAGGTAAAAGAATCAGGTCGAGCTAGACTAGAAGGAAAAGAATATATAATGCAAGATGGTGATATTTGCTACTTCAGATTTAATGCATAGAGTAAAAAATAATTGATGCCAGCTAACATAACAATGTAAAAATTGTTAATAATAAAGAATGAAATAAAATCATAAAAAATAAAATGAAATAAAAAAGGAGGAAATATGAAAAATAAAATTTATCCCAAAATATTTATGTGGATGTTTATAGGATTACTCATAACATTCATAACTGGAATATACACATCAACTAATAAAGATGCCTTAGAAGTTATCTTTAATAAAGGTTTCTTTTGGATATTTGCTATTGTAGAATTAGGAGTAGCCATCTTCCTATCTGCTAGAATTCATAAAATGAGTTCAACAACTGCGAAAGTAAGTTACTTGTTATATACTTTTTTAACAGGTCTAACTTTTTCATCAATCTTTATCGCCTATAAATTAGAATCAATCATATTAGTATTCTTAGTAACAGCTATTATATTTTTAATTTTTTCAATCATTGGCTACTTCACTAAAATTGATTTAACAAAATTAGGATCTTTACTAATGATGGTGTTATTAGGAATAATAATATGTACAATAATTAATCTTTTCTTAGGAAACGAAACTTTTGACATTATCATTAGTAGTATAAGCATCTTAATTTTCATAGGATTTATTGCATATGATATTCAGAAAATAAAAAAACTAGAAGGTGAGTTACCAGAAGAAAATCTAGCAGTAATAAGTGCATTTGAATTATATCTAGATTTTATTAATATTTTCATAGATTTATTAAGATTATTTGGAAATACAGATGACTAAAAGTGAACTGAATCCCAAAATTGGGACAGATTATAAATAGTTTCTAATTAAAGGATTGTAACCTGTAATGTACAGGAGACAGTCCTTTTAATTTTTTAAATTCTATCATAATAATAAATATAGTCATCCATTACTTTAATTAAATTATCTAATGCTTTATAATTATCTTCTTGTCATAAAATATTTCAGTTTTAAGAAGTTGGAAAAAGTTTTCCATCATCCCATTATCCATACTATTTCCTTTTCTAAGTATGTTTTGTTTAATTCCTTTATTTTTTACCTTTGTTCATATGATTGATGATGATATTACCATCCTTGATCACAATAAAATATGAATCCTTCTAAATTTTTATCATCAAATACTTTATTAAGCATATCATTTATTTGTTCATAATAAAGAAGAAAAAAGCTGATTTTGAAAATTAATATGAAAAGACACTTCCTAAAATCGAAAGGATATACAAAGTAAATAAATAAAATGATCATTAAAACATTGATAAAAAAGATAAATATAATAGAATGGAATTAGATAAATTAAATTCACAACATTATCAAACTGAATACAATGAATTGCTACTAACATTACATGCTATAACTAACAAGATAGATATAACATAGCAAGTTTGATTGATAGAGGTAAGAAAGATATGGTTTATTATTAAACATAAAAGCTAGAATAGAAGAAAATTCTTATAGAAATAGT